>NZ_JBVIJE010000005.1:0-78780 GCF_055581585.1 Streptomyces sp. NPDC031426 | reverse complement strand
TCGTCGTCCTCGGTCGCGCCACGCATGCCGGGACCATCCCCGCAGGCGCGGGGCCGACGCTTCCTCGGAGTCGCGGCGGGCGTCGGCGGCTGGACCATCCCCGCAGGCGCGGGGCCGACGTGGCCGGCGCTCCCTTCTTCGACATGTAGCCGGGACCATCCCCGCAGGCGCGGGGCCGACAACTGGTCATAGCGGAACGTCAGCGGACCCACAGGACCATCCCCGCAGGCGCGGGGCCGACATCGACCAGGCGACCACCGTGCCGACCTTGCCGGGACCATCCCCGCAGGCGCGGGGCCGACATGGCGTCGGCGTCCTTCGTGCGTGGCGTGATGGGACCATCCCCGCAGGCGCGGGGCCGACCTTGCCGTAGTGGACGCCGAGCCCGCCGGACGAGGACCATCCCCGCAGGCGCGGGGCCGACGGGGTGTCGGTCGGCCCCGTGGCGTAGGTGAGGGGACCATCCCCGCAGGCGCGGGGCCGACGAGGCGGTGTTCGTCGTTTTCGGTCATGGCTGGGGACCATCCCCGCAGGCGCGGGGCCGACGGTCTGGATCTGCGCGTCCGACACCGACTCGCGGGACCATCCCCGCAGGCGCGGGGCCGACCGACGCAGCGTTGCGGAACATGTCGATCTGCGGCGGACCATCCCCGCAGGCGCGGGGCCGACACCATGTGGGAGCGCGACGACCTGGACTCGCAGGGACCATCCCCGCAGGCGCGGGGCCGACGCCGTCGCCGGCGCCGTCTACACCGCCTCGCAGGGACCATCCCCGCAGGCGCGGGGCCGACGTTAGATCCTGCCCGGTCAGCACACCCTGCGCCGGACCATCCCCGCAGGCGCGGGGCCGACTTCATCGAGGACATCGACCACACCGGTGACGAGGGACCATCCCCGCAGGCGCGGGGCCGACGGCGGAGGCTTCGACCAAGCCGGGCAAGCTTGAGGACCATCCCCGCAGGCGCGGGGCCGACCCGCGCGCAGAGGCGGCTGGCTGGCATCTTCGGGGACCATCCCCGCAGGCGCGGGGCCGACGTCGGACATAGAGGCGACGTGGAAGGAGATGGAGGACCATCCCCGCAGGCGCGGGGCCGACGTTGGCCCATTCGCGCAGCGTTCCGGCCGTGGGGGACCATCCCCGCAGGCGCGGGGCCGACCCGGCTGGCTCCCCTCGCAACCTGCCGCATCGCGGACCATCCCCGCAGGCGCGGGGCCGACCGTCTGCACGGTGCCGGTCAGGGCGACGGTGGCGGGACCATCCCCGCAGGCGCGGGGCCGACTCCACGTCGGTGTACATGAGCGATCCGACACCGGGACCATCCCCGCAGGCGCGGGGCCGACCCCAACACGGACCCCAGCCCGGACGGCCCGCAGGGACCATCCCCGCAGGCGGCGGGCCGACCCGACCTCGGTGGCCCGCAGATGGCCGACCTTGGGACCATCCCCGCAGGCGCGGGGCCGACGTCCGCGAGTACGCCGAGAAGGCGTGGACCCTGGGACCATCCCCGCAGGCGCGGGGCCGACCGGTTCATCACGGCCGATACGGCCCAGACGGCGGGACCATCCCCGCAGGCGCGGGGCCGACGCAGTGCCGAGGTCGGGGAAGTCGCGGATCAGCGGACCATCCCCGCAGGCGCGGGGCCGACTCCGGTCACGTCCCGGACGGCCTCCCGTCGTGGGGACCATCCCCGCAGGCGCGGGGCCGACAGGTCGAGCTGCTGTTCGGTCATGTCGGGTCCTGGACCATCCCCGCAGGCGCGGGGCCGACCTCGCCGGTGTCGAAGAGGCCCTGGTTCTGCTGGGGACCATCCCCGCAGGCGCCGGGCCGACGTGCTCATCACGACCTGAAGCTGCGGCTGCACGGGACCATCCCCGCAGACGCGCAGCCGACGAGGACACGCTGTCCGACACCGTGTGGGACTGGGAACCATCCCCGCGGGCGCGGGGCCGACGCTAAGTGATGGCCCAGGTACCAGGCCCAGTGGGGACCATCCCCGTAGGCGCGGGACCCACCCACGGTGATGCCGGCGGCAGAGCCACTCCAGGGGACCATCCCCGCGGGCGCGGGGCCGACGCAAAGATCCAGTTCTCCCACTCGAAGTCCTGGGGATCATCCCCGCGGGCGCGGGGCCGACGCGTCCGGGGAGAGCAGCATCCACTCCATAGTGGGACCATCCCCGCGGGCACCGGGCCGACTCCTACCTGGCGTCCGAGCCCATCCCGTACCTGGGACCCATCCCCGCGGGCGCGGGGTCGACTGCTCGTGCTGGGCGATCCCCCACAGGGTGGAGGGACCATCCCCGCAGACGCGGGGCCGACCAGCCGACGACCTGCGCCGTGTAGCGGCTGTTGGGACCAACCCCGCGGCGCGGGGCCGACCCGTGGCAGGGCGGCCTGGGTGACACCAAGACGGGACCACCCCCGCGGGGGCCGGGCCGACCTCCACAGCATTCGCCAGTCACGCCCGACGACGGGACCATCCCCGCGGACGCGGGGCCGACATGATGAGCACGGAAAACCAGGCGGCGAACCAAGGACCATCCCCGCGGGCGCGGGGCCGACAAGCTGCGCCGGGATCACCAGGACGCCTACGCGGGACCATCCCCGCGGGCGCGGGGCCGACATGATCTGGTACGCACCTGCGGCCCCGATCGAGGGATCATCCCCGCGGGCGCGAGGCCGACTCCCCGCCCTTGGGACCGAGGGCCAGGGCGTACGGACCATCCCTGCGGGCGCAGGACCGACGCACGCTTGACGTAGCCAGCGGCGATCAGCTCGGGACCATCCCCGGGGCGCGGGGCCGACGCCAGCTACGTCTACGGCTACGGCCTGCCGAAGGGGCCATCTCCGTGGGCGCGGGGCCGACACGTAGTCAGTTGCGCCGAAGGTGAGGACGGCGGGACAACTCCCGCGTGCGCGGGGCCGACAAGCTGGGTGGGGGTCCATTACTACGACTCCACGAGACCATCCCCGCGGGTGCGGGGCCGGCAGGGGGAGGTAGGAGCAGTTGAAGCCCGCGATGGGACCATCCCCGCAGGCGCGGGGCCGACCACGTCCTCCTTCTCGCCTTCATGGTGTGGCTGGGATCATCCCCGCGAGCGCGGGGCCCGACCAGAAGTCACGTGGAACATCGGCTCGAAGAGGGGACCATTCCCGCAGGCGCAGGGCCGACGGGCCGCACGGTGGCTACTCCGACGAACCGCCGGGACCATCCCCGCGGGAGCGGGGCCGATCTCTGGAAGTGGACGCCCCGTCCGAACGTGAAGGGACCATCCCTGCGGACGCAGGGGCTACTGGCGGCGCCATGTAGACGTAACCGGAACCATCCTCGCATTGGCCATCGTGGTGTTTCCCTCGGGACCATCCCCGCAGGCGCGGGGCCGACCCGACGTAGAAGAGACCGAATCCCTTTTGCCAAAGACCATCCCCGCCGGTGCGGGGCCGACGGGCGTGAACGACGGCCGGTCCGGCAACCCGAGGTCACGCACCGGCGTACCGAAGTGGCGCGAGGGTAAGCAGACCGCAGCCGTACGCCTTGGAGGGGCCGATCCCGTTGAGGAGGCGTTCGGTGAGCAGGGCGACATCGGCGACACGTAGGCGTCCTTCGTAGGTGGCGCTGTGCATGACCACCCGGGCTTCTTTGGTGGTGGGCCCTTTGCTGAAGGAGCGGCGGTCGCGGGTGATGAGTCGGACATCGCGGGGTGGGTTGCCGTCTGTGTCCTTGGTGCCGGCCAGGTTTGGGGCGAGGGGGATGTCGAAGCCCCAGCGTGGGGTGCGGGTCAGGAACCAGTTCATCTGGGCGGTGGCGGTGCGATGGCCGAGCCGGAAGCTGCGGGTTTCCCCTTGGGCCAGTCGTTGGGCCTGCCGTGCCGTGGGTTTGTCCGGGCGGTTGGTGTTTTGTACGGGGCTGGCGGTGAGACGAAAGGCGAATTCCCTGCCCACCGCGAGCTGGTGGAGGAGGGGGGTGTAGTCGGCGATGGCGTAGTGCTCGCCGTCGGCTTCCGGCCATCCTGCCTGTTCGACGAGATGGGTCCAATCGGGCTTTGAGGTGGTCAGGACGTACAGGTGGGGTCGGTGGGGGTTGTCGGCGTCCAGGCGCCACAGCGTGCGCTCTTCGCCTGGTGCTGTGGGGAGTCCTCCTTGGACGGCGCCGTGCATGGCGCGGGGGCTGGCGAGGAGTTTGCGGCTTTCGGCGCGCAGCGGGTTGATTCGGATGCGGGAGAGGAAGGGCATATGGGTCACCAGCCCAGGAGGGCGAAGGGGTCGTGGCCGCTGCTGGGCGCGGGCGGCTGGTCGGTGTCGGGTGTGAGGCCGGTGGGGGCGTCGACGTAGGTGTGGCGTACCCGGCGGGTGGTGAAGGCGCGGGCCTTCGGGTCGAAGGACAGGGGCAGGTCGTCGCGGACGTCGTCGCCCGCAGGGTCGTCCAGCGTGGCGGGCAGGGTGATGTGGCCGGGGTTGCCGCGGGTGCGGCCCCATCGCTCGCGGATGGTGCGGGGCGCCTGCCAGGGCTCCTCCCGCAGAGCCTGCTCCAGGGAGCCGGAGCGCGGACCCAGCACCAGCGGCTGGGCGGGTACGCAGGAGCGGCGGCCGAGAGCGAGCGGGAAGGCAGGGTGGCGCAGCGCGTGCTCGAGTGTGGTGATGAGTTCCTGCGGGCCCGCGACGGCGGCGAGGAATACGGCGTCCTGGAGGTAGAACCGCTGGGTGACGTGGGTGTGCTTGGCCGGTGAGGTCGGCTTCTGTATGCCTTTTGCGTTGACCGCGGCGGACAGCAGCGGCACTCCGCGGTAGTCGCTGACGGTGTGGTAGTCGCGCAGCAGGCTGCCCGGCCGGTCGATGCGGATGCCGAGCGCCAGTCCGGCGAGGTCGTCGACCGGGGCGGTGCGCGGTCGTCCTTCGGCGGCGGCGAGGAGGCCGACGATGCCTGACTTGGTGGGTTCGGGCCTGGTCTCGCGGCGGTTGAAGGCGCTGCGGTCGCCCCAAGACTGCAGCGGACCGGCGAGCCGCAGCAGCAGGACGGACTGGCCCTGGTCGCTGGGGGTCACGCGGGTTCCTCCACGCTGGAGGCGAGGCGGGCGCGCAGGCTGGTGATGAGGTCGGGGAAGGCGACGGGTTCGCCGAAGGCGCGGGAGAGGGCCTCGGTGGTGTCCTTGGTGCGGGGATCGCCCGGTGTGAAGGTGTGACTGGCGGCCGCGAAGATCGGGGTGTCGCCCCACATCTGGCAGGCGGTGGCGTGCTCCTCGGCGAGGCGGCGGGCGGACGCGGCCGCGATGCCTGCTTCGGTCGGGACGGGTTCTTCGAAGGCGGAGACGAGGTTGACCGGCTGGTCCTGGCGGACGACGACGGCGACCAGGCTGGGCCGAGTGCGGTGGGCGAAGGCGTTCTGGTAGCCGGTCGGGGCGGAGCGGGCGAAGCTGTCGACGAAGCCGCCCACGGCATCGAGGGCCGCGGTGGTGTCGCCGCCCAGGTTGGCGGTCAGCTGCTCCAGGCCAAGAGTGGCGTAGCGGTAGAGGGTGGCGGAGTTGAAGCCGATGGTGCCGATCATGCCCGCGCCGGTCTCCTCCTTCTCGTTCTCGTCGTCGACGGCGGTGAAGTAGTCGAACTCCAGCTGTGTCTCGTGCGTGGACAGAGCGTGGGCGACCTGCACGGAGGCGTCTACGTTCAGGGCCGGGATGTTGGCGACCATGCGGCCGAACAGGGCCACACCCATCGGGTGGCCGGTGGTGAACTTTTCCGCCACGGGCAAGGCCTTGAGGGTGTCGCTGAGAGCGGTGTCGTCCAGCGCGGCGAGTTCACTGATGCGGTCGGTGACCAGTTCGGCCACTGCTTCGAGTTGAGCGTTGCCGTAGAAGAGGAGGTAGGCGGTTTCGCCGGCCTTCTTGCCCGCGCTCAGTCCCAACTGGGCCAGCAGGGCGGTGGCGATGCGGGTGGCCGGTTCCTTGTCCAGGTCGGTGTTGCGTGCGATCCGCTCGGCGAGTTCGGCGGTCATCCGCTTGGTGCGGGTGGCGCGGTCTGGCTCGGGTGCCTGGGCGTCGAAGTGGATACGGGTGGCCCGTTTCCAGGCCTGGGAGGAGACGCGGGAGCGGCGGACGCCTCCGTAGATGGCCTCCTTGGGGTTGCCCTGGTCGTCGCGGTTGAGGTTGGCCGGCGGCACAGTCTGCACGATGTGCACGTCGACGTAGAGGCGAGAAGTCATCGCACGAACTCCAAGCGGTGTATGCGGGTTGGAAGATGAGGTGGGTCGGCAGGCAGCCTTGGGCCTGCGGGCTGCGGCCTGGCCCGGGGGCGGTGGACTTACTGCTCGGCGCTGGTCCAGTTGTAGTAGTCCAGGCCCCAGCGGCGCCGGACCCGACCACGTGCCTCGTGGCGGTGCCAGGCGTAGAGGTCGTCGGCGAGAAGGTCGTAGTCCAGGGGTTGGTCGATGCCTTTGAGCTGGGTGACCAGGCCGCGCAGCCTGATGCGCAGCGCGCTGGGGGAGTTGGCTGCGAAGGCCTGCTGGAAGCGGGCGTCGACCGCCTCCGGACTGGAGCGGTCATGCTGGCGCAGTGCGCGCATGGCACGTCCCAGACTTGCTCCCCGGCGGTGCATGGGACGGTCCTGGCTTTGCTGGTGCAGCCCGTACAGGGCGAGCGCCGCGTGCTCGGCCTCCTGCGCAATGGACACCTGCCCGCGGCGGGCCAGGAAGTCATCCACCGGGCAGGTGTAGAAGGGGAACATCTCCAGCACGTCGCCGGCCGGTCGGCTCAGCCCGCGGCGCAGCACGGCCAGGTCCTCGCCCGGCGGCCGCCTTTCCGCCGGGCTGCCATCCTTGCGGCGCCAGGTGCCGTCGGCAGCGATATAGCGGTGCCAGATCCGGCGTTGCCGGTGGTTGTCATCAGACACGGTCATCTCCGAGCGTGTTCACGAAAGTGGTTCGCCGTCGGCGTGAGGGCCTGCAGAGCCCTGAGCGAGAGTTGTTTGCTCGGCTTGGGCCAGGCGGCGGGCTTCGGCGGCCCGGTGGAGGATCTCCCGGCGGCGCCTAAGGAAGGACGCTTCGGCCAGCGACGCCCGGTAGGTGCGCTCGGGCTTGTCTCCGCCCTGCTTCTTGTCGCTCTTGCGACCGGTGTAGGCGCTGACCGGTACGGTCTGCAGCAGCCCGTCGGCGATCTCCCAGCTGCGCCGCCACGCCAGTTGCTCCCACTCCGTCTGTCGGGCCTCCACCGTCTCGATGTCGTCGCCGACATCGCGCAGGCCGGCCAGCAGTCGCCGCATCAGGGGGTCGAGGGCGTGGAGCACGAACTCTCCGGGCCGCTGGCCTTTGTCCCAGGGGATGGGGTCCGCGCCCAGAGCACGACGTAGGTCAGCCGAAAGGTTGTTGACGGCGACGGCGAGTTGCTCGGCCTGAGCAGCCGCCTCCAATACGGCGGCGTGGACATAGGTCTGTGCCCCCAGCGCGGCCAGAGGTAGCGGCAGCGAGTCGAACATCACGTCGTCGACGGTGGAGGACTGCGTACCGTAGGCCATTCCGGTCAGCTCGACTCGCAGCGGATACGACTCGCCGATGTCCGAACGGACCTCGGCGAGTTGGTCGAGGAGCCTGCTCGTGGCGAATCCGGCGGTTTTCTCACTGGCGTCCTGGGAGGCGCGCTCGGGCGCCAGCAGCGCGTCCAGTCCACGCCAGGCTGCTTTGCCGGCCTGCATGCGCAGGGGCCGACGTGGCAAGGCACCGGCGCGCTTGTTGTTCTTGGTCCGTCCCCTTGTCCCGGTGGGTTCCAGGCGCCACATGGTGTGCGGCTCCTCTTCGGGCGTGTGCGGCATCCGGTCCCCGGCTGCGACCAGGACTCGGCTGACGGACAGGGTCCCGTCGTCACTCCTGTCGGGGAAGAGGCGGATCCGTCGAGGCTGCCAGGTCCAGACGTCCAGTAGCCCCTTGGGTGCACGCTCCTGCCACAGCGGCGTCGCGACCGAGCACGTCTTTTCGATCGGGTCGTCTTGGTCGCGGCGCCTCCACTGCGGCAGATCATCCGAGCGCAACGGCGGCCCCGCGGGAATGTTGAGCAGCAACGTGTCGTACAGGGTGCGGCCCATGGGAACGGTGACACCGAGCTGTCCGAGCGGGCTGGTGGGATTGCCGGTCGTCTTACCTTGCTTGACCTTCGGGTCGCCCACCGCGCCGGTCTTGATGGCCGCGGTGTCCCAGCCGTGGGTGTGCAGCAGCCAGTGCGCCGCCTCAGTAGGCGTCAGCGCCAGCACGTCTCCTTCCGTGCGTGATGCGAACAGCGGCACGTTGTTGCCGGTCGCCGCCGTCGCCACCAGCAGCCCCGCTCCCTTCGTCTCCCCTTTCTCGGTCTGCAGATCCGCGACCTGTGCGAACGGGTCCGTGGGGTGGAAGAGGTCAAATCGGTCCTGATAGGTGGCGAAGTAGGCGTTCAGCTGTTCCAGCTGCTGAGGTGACCACCGGCCCGTGTGGAACCAGCGCACCCATTCACGGCCGTCGGCGGGTCGCCCCAGGGCGTCCACGACGACGGGCAGCAGCAACTGACGTAGCAAGGCGGGACGTTGCGTCGGGAGGTCGACGACAAGGTCTCCCAGTGTGTGCGCCTCCAACACAGCTTCGCGTAGCGAGTAGGCCCGCATCGGGCCGCCCGTGGCTGGAGGAAGCCTCAGCCATGGGTCGTTGAGCAGTGAAAACACTAAATACCCCCCAATGGTGAAGTGTTTCCGTCTTAAACCTAGTGGTTGGATCGGGCGTGTGCAGTGGTTTCCGTGAATCCAGGTGTGGCAATCTGCTCACGGCCCCGGTGAGATGGCAGTCGCCGCCGTCGTGGACATGCGGGGATGGCTCGTGTTTTCGTCTGATGACCGAGCAGGGCAACGCGTAGGCCCCGCCGTGAGCGGGGAACACCCGGGGGCCGGGCGCGCCACGTCTGGCCCCCGGTACTCCTCCTAGCCGCTCACCAGCTCGGTACCCAAGCCGAGATCGTGGTCGTACCACACGGAGTGGTCGCCCAGCCGGGCGTGGCCGGAGGCGTCGAGCACCAGAGCCCGGCTGTGCCGCAACCAGGGATGCCCGCGCCAGCCCGGCAGTGGGGAAAGTGCCAGCGCGTCCTTCGTCAGCGTGGCCGGCAGGCGCACCGTACTCCCGATCACTTCGTCCAAAAGCTCAGGCGCTACATCACCGTTCACTGTCAAAGCACGACCCGACAGCGTGCGATACACCTGCCCGTCGGCAGCCTGCACCACCAGGACGACCTCGACGGACTCGTCCCCGTCACGCACCGCGGCCTGCAACTCCTCTTCGCCACTGCCGGAGGAGACACCGCCGTAATGCAACCCGGCCAGCGTGCAGTTCTCATGCTCACCGTGTCGCGTGAGCAGGAACTTGCCCGCTGCCTCGGTGCGGCGGCGGTCCTCCGCCTGCTGTTCCTCGCGTGCTTTCACCCCGGCCGCGGCCCACGACTCGGGCAGTAGGTCGGCCTCCTGGCCGTACACCGCCCGGACCAGCTCCGGGACCTGGCCGGGAACCTCCCAGGCGCCGTCGCCAGGGAGTACAGCTGCCGTGCGAAGCAGCAGATGACGCCCATAGATCTTCTCGCTCGCGTACAGGAAGTCCGGCTCACGGCCCTCGCGCGGGCAAAAACCGGTGACGAAGACTTTCGGCTGGCGGAGACGATCCGGACGGTGAGTGCCGGCATGGCGGTGCAGGCGTCCGATGCGCTGCAGAAGCAGGTCGACGGGAGCCAGATCGGTGACCAGCAGATCGACGTCCACATCGAAAGACTGCTCGGCAAGTTGCGTGGCCACCAGCACCAGCCGACCGCCCTCAGGCCTTGGGGCGTCCGGGCCAAGCAGCCGTAGGGCCTCCTCGGTCAGCTCGGCGCGACGCGCTACAGTGAACCGCGCGTGCAGCAGCCGGACCTCGTCGGCCGGGAAGCGCTGCCTCAGCTCCTCGTGGAGGCTCTGCGCACGGGCGACGGTGTTGCGGATCACCAAAGCCGTCCCGCCCTCGGCGAGCTGCTCGGCCAGTAGGTCGGCGACCGACGCGTCCGCGGCACGCTGCACCGCCAGGCGCTCCTGCCGGGACGCGGTGCGGGCAGGCTTCTCCTCCGCCACGGTCTCGACCGTCACCGTCAGGTCCGGACGCCAGGTGTCCGTCTCCCAGGAGTGAACCGATGGCACCGCGGCGTCCCGCTCGAGCCAGGCAGCAGTCACACTGGGGTAGCCGCCAGGCTCGGGTACCTCGACCGCGAACTCCTCCCTTGAGGCGGCCCCCGCCAGATAGGCCGCCACCAACTCCCGACGTTGCCCGGGAGGAAGCGTCGCGGACAGCAAAACGACTGGTACTCGGGCCTGCCCCAGCCAGCGCAACGCCTCCAGCAGGAAGCGGCTCATATACACGTCGCAGGCGTGGACCTCGTCCAGAACGACGACCTTGCCCGCTAGCCCCGCCATCCGCAGCATCACATGCCGGGTCCGGGTGGCCGCGTACAGCAGCTGGTCAACGGTGCCGACCACAAAGGGCGCCAGCAATCCCCGTTTGGACCCCAAGAACCACTCGGCTGGCGCCAAACGCTCGGCAACACCTCCGCAAGCAGGCACGATCCCGTACGGATCGTCGTCAAGCCCATACTCGTCAACACCCGCATAGAAGGCGTCAGCACCAGGACCGACCTTGTCAAGGAGCGCCTTCCACTCCTTGTTGAACGCGCGCTTGCCGTGCAGCAAGGCCACCTGTGACGCCAGCGAGGCATCTATCGCCTCCACCCACCGGCGGGTACGCGTGAACATCGGATCACTCGTCGCTTGGGTCGGCATGCCCACGAACACACCGTCCAAGCCGAACCGTGCCGCCAGGACCTCCGCCGCCGCCAGCGCCGCCTCGGTCTTGCCCTCCCCCATCGGAGCCTCGACCACCAGCAGGCCCGCAGTCTGCATCCGCCGGGCGGCCTCGATCACCGTCCTCTGCGACGGCCGTGGCGGCAACGTGAACCGTTCCTTGAACATGCCAGTGCCAGGAACCGCCAAGGCCCCCCAACCGCCCCGCATACCCAGCTGCCGCCAAGCCGCCATCGCTCGCTCTCGGGCCGCTTCCAGCCCTACCGAACGCAGATCAGCCACGCCGGGGAAGTGCCGCTCGTCGCTAGCAATCCAGTCCGCCATAACCACCAGCCCACTCAGCTGCAACTGAAGCGCCCGCGACGGGACAGCCACCGGCTCAACCTCACCGAGAGCCGCAAACCCCAGCTCACGCGTGAACACATCCAGCACGGCGTGCTGCGTGGCACACCACCGCCCTGCGCCCCGCAACTGACCCTTGGCCACCCGGGGCTCTTGTACATCCCCCAGCGTGGGAAACGCCCCGTGGTGACCGGCAACCAGCGGCCACAGCCAGTCCACCTGCTCCGCCGCCCACCCGGCCTCGCCGAGCGCCTGCCGCAGCAGCAACCCACCGGCCCAGTCGTGACGCCATCGCTTCTTCTGCCTTGCGCCGGCCACCGCCGCCGTCTCCAACCAGGTCAGCCCGACCGCCCGGACGGCTTCAGCCCCTTCCGGCCACAGCCGCTGATGCGCCGGCGTCGCCTTCCCACAGTCATGAACGCCGCACAACCATGCGAAGAAGCGGCGTCCCCGCCCCGGACCAGCAACCTCCTCCAGCACACCGCGAGTCACCGGCGCCAGATAGTGATCAAAGACAAGCTCCGCGACCGCGGCGGTGTCCAAGAGGTGGGAAAGCAGGAGATTAGTCCGGCCTCCAGCCCGCTCCTTCGACTTCCCCCACAACGCGCCAAGGCCGGCGACCGCATCTGCCCCGTACTGTGAGCCAACCCGCTCAACGTCCATATCCCACCCCCAGGATCACGACTGCCGAGGCGACGCTAACGGGCACCACTGACATCGGGACTGCAAGCGGCCATTCAGGCAGGTCCGAGCGCCACCGCCCCGCGCTGCCGGGAGCCAATCGGGGAGCCAACTGAGGCGTCCGGCTGCGAACGAACCCGAACCGGAGCGGACAGTCGCACTGCTCGACCGCAGGTGGGCTACGGGGGTTTCTCCTCCCCTTCCTGAGCCCCCGGTTAGTCCCGCCTTAACGGCACCATAAGGATCTCCTCCATCCGCGTCCGGCAGGCGATTTCGCGGTTTCTCGGGGCTAGCTTCGGATCACCCCCCACGGGTTCCCCATGGGTCCCCCTCCGGGTTCCGCCCCCGCAGAAGAACCGTCCGCAGAGGAGTTCCGCATGCCCGCTCGTGCCCGCCGCGCGGCCACGCCCAGCGGGTCGTACACCTTCGAGTACCGGGTGACGGCACCACACAAGGGCACCTTCAAGGGCTGTCTCACCAGGCCCGGTTACGCCCCCGCCAAGCCGCCGGCCTGGTCCGAGCTGGATCTGGAGCACCCGGTGGCGACGGTCACGGGCCCGGTCGCATCGGGCGGCTTCCACACGTTCTCCGGCACGCTTCCCGAGCGGTCCGGTCGGCAGCTGCTGTATGCGATCTGGCAGCGCTCGGACTGCCCGGAGACGTTCTGCTCCTGCTCGGAGGTGGACTTCGGCGGCGCCGGCGCGGGCAGCACGGGCAGCGGCCCTGCTCCGACGGCGTCCGCGCCCTCCGACCGGCAGATCGCGGCCGGTGCCGACAAGTCGACGATGCGGCACCACGGTCAGGGCGATGACGCGACGACCGCCCCCGCACGGCAGCCCTCCGGCGCGCCCAACGCGCCCAAGGCCGCCGGTACTTCGAGCGACCTCGCGGAGGCGCTGTTCCTGTCGGTGCGGCGACGCGCGGCGGGTGGCGCCCACCGCCGGTGAGTTCCGGGGCCTGTCCGGCGGCTCAGGCCGGACAGGCCCCGGCGGCACGTCAGCTGAAGGCCGACGCGCAGGTGGTGGCGGTGGCATGGGACGGGTCGAGCGCGTTGGCCACCTCGTGGAAGGCGATGCGGTCGAACAGGCCGATGGCGACGTGCTCGGAGAGGTCGAGCGGGCACAGGTTCTGGAGCAGGACGTTGTGGACGTCGGAGCCGCTCAGGTACTGGCTCTGCCAGGGGGTGGCCACCTCGTCGTACTTGGTGGCGATGACGGTGTAGTGCACTCCCGGGACGGTGTCGCCGTCCGCGTTGAGCTCGGTGAGGAAGTCGGAGCCGGGGACCTGGTCGGCGAGGCCGGGGGTGGTGGCCTTGATCAGGTCCGAGGCGCCGGGGAAGTACGGCAGCAGGTTGGTGAGGCCGCTCAGGGTGGCGCCGTGGTTGTCGGGGGCGAGGCCGACGAGGGCGTTCACCTTGGCGGATCCGCCGAGGAACCTCAGGTAGTAGCGGGGCATCAGGCCGCCCTGGGAGTGTCCGACGAGGTCGGCCTTGGCGGCTCCGGTCGCGGCGAGCACCCTGTCCACGAAGGCCGACAGCTGTTCGGCCGACTTGTCGATGGGGCCTAGGCCGTAGAAGAAGGGGACGCCGGTCAGTTGGCCGTAGTCGAGGGAGTAGACGCAGTATCCGCGGTCCTTCAGGTAGGGCGCGAGGGAGAGCCAGTTGTCGACCGAGTTGCCCAGGGTGCCGTGCACCAGGACGACCGGGCGGGGATGGTCGGCGGAGGGCTTGCAGGAGAAGTCGTTCCAGCCGCTGGAGGGGGCGGTGTCGGCGGCAGCGGCGGTGGCGGCGGGAACGGTGGCGACGGCGGCGGTGAGGAGCAGCGCGGCGAGGGGTCTGAGCACTCGCTTCCAGGGCAGCATCGTGTGATCTCCTTGCGGCTCAAGGGAGGTGGGGGCCTTACCCTGTGATCCGGATCACGAGGATGCTGTTCATTCGTCAAGTTACGGGCGAGTAGCACACGTGTGAAGTTACGCATCAGTAAAAACTTCCAGTGATAACCAGTGCGCCGCCGAAGGCTGACGGATCATCACCAGGCAGGCCTCACCGGACCATAGGGAGCGATCCGCGCCAAACGCTCCCCCAACACGCGCACTTCAGCCTCGCCCAGCAGTTCGGCCCATCCCCCCCCACGACCTCGGCCGCCGCCTCCGCCGCCCGGGTGCAGGCCCAGCCTCGCCCGAGCACGACCAGCCGGGCCCGCGCGTCCTGCGGATGCGGCCCCCGCTCCGCGTATCCCTTCCGCACGAGTCCGCTGCGCAATTCGGACGGTCAGGGGTGGCCGGGGTTGGGGGAGTGGCCCACGCCGGCCACTCCCCCAACCCGCCGCAACGGCGCTGTACCCGGACGCCGTGGTCCGGCGGTGCCCGGCAACGCAGCACCCGGGCGGTGCCGACAACACGGGCACAGCTTCTCGGGTACTTGCGATCAGCGCCGCTTCCGGCGCGTGGGGGCGCCCCCCGCGGTCGAGAAGGCCCTCAACCCCGCGCACCCCAGCGGAGCGGCTCCGCAGCAAGGAGCTGTGCGCCTGGCGAGGAGCTGTGCGCCTGGCGAGGGGAGATTCCGGCCGGCACCAAGGCGCCCGCGCACACCGTCAACCGCGAGGAGATCTTCCATCTGCTCGTGGGCGAACTGCTGATCACCCTCGACGGCCGCACCGACCGCATCGGCGCGGGCGGCACGGTGATCATCAATCCCGGCGCCACCCTGGCCGTGGAGAACCCGACCGATCACACCGCGCTGTCCTGGGTCACCACCTCCGTCGGCCTGCAGGCGGAGCTGGCCGACGGCACCCGCATCACGCCGCCCTGGGCCAATTGACCGACGAGGAGCCGCCGCCACGCCCCAGCGCCCCCGGCATCACCGCCCTGGGCCCGAACTTGGCCCGTGCGCGGTCCGCGACCTCCTCGATCCGGCGGACCCGCTCGTCCACGGGGTCGAAGGTGAGCTGGTGGGAGGCCTGGTCGGCCGGGGCCAGGCTCTCCACGCGCAGGGCGAGCGCGCGGACCCGGGCGCGCTGCAGGCCGAGCGCCTCGTACATGCCGTAGGCCGCCCTGGTCAGGGCCGCCGAGTGCGCGGTCGGCTCCTTCAGGGTGCGGCTGCGGGTGGTCGAGGACCGGTCGGCGTAGCGCACGGTGAGGGTCAGGGTGCGGCAGACCTTCCGCACCGCGCGCAGCCGGGCGCCCAGCTCCTCGGCGGCGGACAGCAGCGCCCTGCGGTGCCGACCGGGGTCCAGCTCGTCGAGGTCGAAGGCGCGTTCCGTGGCCAGCGACCGCGAGACGGCGTTGGGCACGACCCGCCCCCGGTCGATGCCGCTCGCCTTCTCGTGCAGCTCACGGCCGGCCTTCGCACCGATCAGCCGCTGGAGCGTGGACAGCGGCGCACCGGCGACCAGGCCCAGGGTGTCCAGGCCGTACTCGCTCAGGGTGCGGGCGGTCGCCGCGCCGACGCCGGGCAGCGCGGACACGGGCCGCTCGGCGAGGAACTCCGCGATGCCGTCCGGGTCCTCGGGCACGACACACGTCACCCCGGGCCGGGCGTCGCGCAGCGCCACACGGGCCAGCATCGGGCCGGGACCGGCGCCGATCACACAGTCGACGCCGTGCAACGCGAGGGCCCGCACCCGGATCACCGAGGCCAGCTCCACCGCGCTGCGCCCGAAGTACCGTTCGGCACCGCGCAGATCGGCCAGCGCCCCGTCCGGCGGCAGCGCCTCCACGACCGGGGTGAAGTCCTCCAGCAACCCGAGCAGCCCCGGCAGGGCCGCCTCGTGCATCGGCGGCAGCTGGAAACGTACGCAGAGAATGGTCATCCCGCACTCCCCGGACTCTGGTGCCACAACTTCCTTACCGCAGCAGGCCCTTGTGCGGCCTCCTGCCCCGCGGGCCGCAGATCGGCCCACGGATGCATCTGGTATCCGGTCGGCAGCTGGATCCGCCGTCCACCGGTCGGATCGCCGCCCGCGCCCTCGGCCACGGGCTCCGCGAGCCGCGCCGCCACCTCGTCGAGACCGCCCTCGGCACGCAGCTCGACCAGCTCGGCGAGGTTCCAGGCGGCGGACCCCACCACACTCAGACTGCGCGGACCGCGCCGCTGCACCACTCCCCGCACCAGCAGCAGCCACGAGTGGAAGACGGTGTGGGCGCACGCGTCGTGCGAGTCGTCGAAGAACGCCAGGTCGACCAGCCCCGTGCCGTCGTCCAGCGTGGAGAAGATGACCCGCTTGCCGGAGCGGATCGGCGGGGTCTGGGTGGCCGCCTTGGCGCCCGCGACCAGCACGGTCTCACCGTGCCGCGCCTCGCGCAGCTGCCGCGCGGAGACCACGCCCAGCTCCCTGAGGAACTCCCGGTGGTCGTCCATCAGATTGCGCGAGGCGTCCATGGACAGCACACCCAGCTCGGCGCTGAGCCGTTCCGCCGACGTCAGATCCGGCAGCCCCGCCGGCGCGGTCTTCCGCCCGCCCGCCAGCGGCAGCTGTCCGCCTCCACCGCCCCGGGCACCCCGGTGCAGCTCGGTCAGATGCAGTTGCAGATCGCGCCGGTTGGCACCGAAGGCGTCCAACGCCCCCACCTGGGCGAGCCTCTGCGCCAGCGGCCGGCTCGGCCGCGCCCGCTCCCAGAAGTCCACCAGGGAGGAGTACGGCTGCCCGTCCGCGATCCTTTTCGCCTCGGCCTCGCTGATGCCGTGCACATCGGAGAGGGCGAGTCGCAGCCCCCACACCTCCGACTCGGACACCAGTTCGATCCGATGAGCGACCCCGGACACATTGACGTCCAACGGCAGGATCGGCACCCCGCGCCGCCGCGCATCCGCCAGCAGCAACCGCTTCGGATACATCCCGGGGTCGTGCGTGAGCAGCCCGGCGTAGAAGGCGGCCGGATGATGGGCCTTCAGCCAGGCCGACTGGTACGTCGGCACGGCGAAGGCGACCGCATGCGCCTTGCAGAATCCATAGGACCCGAAGGCCTCCACGATCTCCCAGGTCCGCCGAATCGTTTCCGCTCCATACCCCCGAGCCGCCGCCTGCTGCGCGAACCACACCTTGATCCGCCCCTGCGACTCCGGATCGGACAACCCCCGCCGCACCCGGTCGGCCTCACCACGCCCACACCCGGTCATGATCGCGACGATGTCGATGACCTGCTCATGAAAGACAACGACGCCGTACGTCCCCCGCAAGGGCCCTTCCAGGTCCGGATGCGGATAGCGCACCGGCGCCCGCCCGTGCCGCGCCTCGATGAAGGGCCGCACCATGTCGGCGGCGACGGGCCCGGGCCGGAACAGCGAAATGTCGACAACCAGATCATGAAAGGTACTCGGCTGCAGCCGCCCCACCAGATCCCGCTGCCCGGGCGACTCGATCTGGAAGCACCCCAGCGTCTCGGTGGACCGAATCAGCCGATAGGTCTCCGGATCCCCCGCCGGCACCGCGTCCAGGTCGATCCGCTCCCCCGTCACCCGCTCCACCTCGGCGACCGCGTGCGCCATGGCCGACTGCATCCGCACGCCCAGCACATCGAGCTTGAGCAGCCCGAGGTCCTCCACGTCCTCCTTGTCGAACTGCGACATCGGCAGCCCCTCACCGCTGGTCGGCACCACCGGCGTACGGGCGAGAAGCGAGGCGTCGGACAGCAGCACCCCGCACGGATGCATGGCGACCCCGCGCGGCAGGGCATCGAGCGCCTCGACGAGCTCCCACAGCCTGCCGTACCGCTCCCCTTCCCGCTGAAGCTCCCGCGCGAGCCGCTTCAGCTCGGGCAGCTCCTCCAGCGCGGCGCGCGCGTCCCGGGCCCGGATGTGCGGAAAGGACTTGGCCACCCGATCGATCTCACCCGGATCCATGGACAGGGCGGCACCCACATCCCGGATGGCATGCCGCACCCGATAGGTCTCCGGCATGGACACGGTCGCCACCCGCTCGGTACCGAACCGGTCGATGATCGCCCGGTAGACCTCCAGCCGCCGGGCGGACTCCACATCGATGTCGATATCGGGCAGCACCACACGCTCCTTGGAGAGGAAGCGCTCCATCAGCAACCCGTGCTCGACCGGATCGGCGTGCGCGATACCCAGCAGATGATTGACGAGGGAGCCCGCACCGGAACCACGAGCGGCCACCCGGATCCCCATCTCCCGCACGTCGTCGACCACCTGAGCAACTGTCAGAAAGTAAGAGGCAAAGCCATGGTGGGCGATGATGTCCAGCTCATGGTGCATGCGCTCCCAGTACGCGCGCCGGCCGCCGTACCCGAGCCGCACCATCCCGGCCACCGCCCGCGAGGCAAGGGCCCGCTGGGCGGAGCGCCGCCCGGCACCCACCAGATGCGCCTCGGGAAAGTGAACGGTCCCGATACCGAGATCCGCCTCGGGATCGACCCGGCACTCGGCGGCCGTGGCCAGGGTCTGCTCCAGCAGCCGATGAGCGGTGTCCTGCCGATACCCGGCGGCCTCCACCACCCGCTCGGCGACATGCAGCATGGTCTGCGCGTCCTTCAGCCAGGCCTCGCCGGAGTCCAGCTCCCCGCGCGGGTCGATCGGCACCAGCCGCCGCGCGGCATCCAGCACATCGGCAACGGGCCCCGCGCCGGGATCGGCATACCGGACGGCGTTGCTGAGCACCGGCCGGACCCCCTGCTCGGCGGCGAACCCGACGGTACGGGCGGCCAGCCGCAGCGAGCCGGGCCCCGTACCCGTACGCCCATGCCACACAGCCTCCAGCCGCAGCGCATCGCCGTAGACCTCACGCCACGCCCCGAGAAGCTCCGCGGCCCGGTCGGGACGCCCCGCGGCGAGGGCGCGCCCCACGTCCGACCCCGGACCGAGCAGCACGGTCAGGCCGTCGCCATGACTGTCCGGCCAGGGCAGCAGAGGCAGCCCCTCTCCCCCGTGCGCCGCCGTGACGATCCGGCACAGATCGGCCCATCCCCGGGCCCCGTCCCGGGCAAGAAAGGTCACCCGAGGAGCCGACTCGTCCACGAAGGCCCCACCCCGCACCGGCACCTTCCGCCGCGCACGCCGCACGGCCTCGGCCTCGCCCACCGCCAGATCCACCCCGAAGACCGGCCGCACCCCCACCCCGGCGCAGGCCTTGGCGAAGCGCACCGCCCCCGCGACGGTGTCACGATCGGTGAGCGCGAGCACGTCCATCCCCCGCTCCGAGGCACGCTCGGCCAGCCGCTCCGGATGGGATGCCCCGTACCTCAAGGAGAACCCGGAGACGGTGTGCAGATGCGCGAAGCCCGGCACACGCACCTCCCGCACTCGTGAGCCCCGAACAGCTCTCGAACATCAGTTCCCAACTTCCACCCCCACCATACCCCCATTCTCGAACGCGTGTACGACATCCATCAGACGGCATCCCACCTGCACAAACGCCACAAAAGAACGGTGAGGACATGACACAACCACCCGCAGCCCACCCACCCGGTGCGACAGGCACGACAAAGCCGCAGAGGAGAGCGCACGCAAGAAGCCCCCGCACACCACAAGGGCATGCGGGGGCCGACGGGAGCGGAGCGTCAGGGCAGCGTGACCCCGTAGTAGCTCAACGCCTCGGTCACCGGCTGGAAGAACGTCGTACCACCGGAGGTGCAGTCACCACTGCCCCCGGACGTCAGCCCGTACGCCACGGTCCCCGCGTACAGCGGACCACCGCTGTCGCCGCCCTCGGCGCACACCGTGGTCTGGATCAGCCCGTAGACGATGTCCCCGTTGCCGTAGTTGACGGTGGCGTTCAGCGCGGTGACCCGCCCGCTGTGCGTACCGGTGGTGGAACCCCGCCGGTACACGGTCGTGCCCACGGACGGCGTGGCCGCGCTCGTGATGGACTGGCTGCCCACCGAACTCGGGTGCGAGATCGAGGAGTTGGTGTACCGCACCAGTGCGAAGTCATTACCCGGGAAGCTGTAGCCGACATTGGTGCCGAGCACCGTGGTGTGGCTGGAGTTGCTGTACCAGGTGGAGGCCACCTGGCCGCAGTGACCTGCGGTGAGGAAGTAGTACGTGCTGCCGCTGTGCACGTTGAAGCCGAGCGAGCAGCGGTACTGACCGCCGTAGATGGCGTCGCCGCCGGTGATCAGCTTGTTGAACCTGCCGGGGGTGTGCTTGATGGTGAGCGCGCCCGCGTCGGCGCCGGCCTGCCGCTCGATCTTGGCGATCTCGGCCTTGGACACCGTGCTGTCGACGGTGACGACGACGTGGTTGGTCTTGCTGTCCACCGCCCAGGCCGTACCGGGTATGTCGGCCTTGAGGACGGCCGAGTCGGCCTTGGTGAGCTGGGTGGCGCTGAACGTGTGGGCGTCATTCGCGTTTGCCGTGGGGGCGGCGAACGCGGCCGCGGCCAGGAAGCCGGTGGCCACGGCGATCAGCCGGGTCCGTCTCGCGGTGCCGCTGCCGGAAGTGGTGCGCTTGATCCTCACTTTTCGTTCCCTCCCAGGGGAAGTCGGGGGCCCGCGTGGGGTCGGGGCCCGTGAGGCGCAGCCAGGAGGGGAGCGCCGGATTCCGCACACGCGTGCCCCCTGACAAGCGCTGAGGGGGAGTATTCGGCCGAACGACCGGTCGCCACAAGAGTGCCTTTCGGCCGTTGGCTTTTAAACCATCTTTACGCGAACGTCCCCTGACGCCGGCTCAGCGCACGCTCCGCGCACCCTCACCGCCCGCTCACCACCCGCTCCCCCGCCTCGACCGCCACGTCCAGCGTGTTGCCGGGCGGCGGGAAGGGGCAGATGAAGTGGTCGGCCAAGGCGCACGGCGGGAGTTGGGCGCGGTTGAAGTCGACGGTCGTGCGCCCCTCGACGTCGGGCGCGGCCGGGTAGAGGAAGCGGAACCGGAAACTGGTGTCGCCGCTGGTGGCGTCGGCGAACACCGCCCACAGCAGCCCGTCGCCCTGCTGGGCGACCCGCAGCGTCAGCTCCTGCCCCTCCAGGGTGAAGGCGAGCTCGCCGGCGAGGGCGAGCCCCCGCTCGCGCCCGTCCGCGTTGCCGACCCGCACGGTGCGGGTGTCGTCGTACGGCGTGAACCGCCCCGGCACCGACCAGCGGTCGTCGTACGGGGTGGCCTCGATGCCCTCGAAGGCGCGGCGGGCGGCGGAACCGGGGTCGTAGACCCGCACCCCCCACACACCCTCGCGCACCAGCACGACCAGCCGCTTCTCCCCCAGCGCGACGCGCGCCTCCGCCACCGGTCCGAGGTCGGCGGCGAGCCGTACCTCACCCGCGAACGGCCGCCCGTCCACCCTCAGTCCGGCGGCTTCCACGGCGGTGAGCACCACGCCCTCCCCATCGGCCACCCAGGTCCCGGGAATGTCCGGAAGTCGCCCTTCCGGATGGTCCTCGACCCAGTGCGTGGCGGTCAGCGCGAGCGGCCCGTAGGGCGCGGAGACCTTCTCGACCCGCTGCTCGTGCCACTGTTTCCACGCATCGGCTGCGTCCGTCGTCATGCCGTCGTTCCTTTCATCTGCGATCAGCCTTCCCGTGCCGGGTGTGCCGGCCCGAGATGGGAGCGGAGGGTGGCGCCCTGGTATTCCGTGCGGAACACGCCAGCTCGACGTACGGCACCGAAACGGTCCGGCAGATCGACGGCGGCGGCGAGATGCAGCGGCCCACGGCCGTACGAGGCGCCCATGTCTCACAGCACCTTCGCCAGGAACGCCCGCGTCCGCTCGTGCCGCGGCCGGTCCAGCACCTCGCCCGGCGGCCCCTGTTCGACGATCCTGCCGTCGGCCATGAACACCACCGTGTCGGCGACCTCGCGGGCGAACGCGATCTCGTGCGTGACGACGATCATCGTCGTGCCCCGAGCCGCCAAGTCCCGGATGACGTCGAGGACCTCGCCGACCAGCTCGGGATCGAGCGCCGAGGTCGGCTCGTCGAACAGCAGCAGCCCGGGCTCCAGCGCGAGTGCCCGCGCGATGGCGACGCGCTGCTGCTGCCCGCCGGACAGTTGCCGTGGGTACGCGTCGGCCCTGTCGCCGAGCCCGACCCGCTCCAGGAGCCGGCGCGCGCCCTCCACCGCCTCCTTGCGGGGCCGTTTCAACGCGGACACCGGGGCCTCGACGACGTTGTCGAGGACCGTGAGGTGGGGAAAGAGGTGGAAGTTCTGGAAGACGAACCCGATCCGGGTGCGCTGTCGCAGCACCTCGCGCTCGGGCAGTTCGTACAGCTTGTCCCCGGCGCGCCGGTACCCCATCAGCGAGCCGTCGACGCTGATCTCGCCCCGGTCCACCTTCTCCAGATGGTTGATGGTGCGCAGCAGCGTGGACTTGCCGGAGCCGGAGGGGCCGAGCACGACCGTCACCTCACCGGCGCGCACCTGGAGATCGATGCCCTTGAGGACGTCGAGCGGGCCGAAGCTCTTGTGCACCGACCTGATGTCGACCATGACGCTCATCGCGCGGGTTCCCTTTCGAGTGAGGTGCTCAGGAAGGCCAGCGCCGCCCGGGCGGTGGCGTCGTTCTGCCGGAACGCGGCCCCGCCGGTGCGCGGCCGGGTGAAGGCGCCGGGGGTACGGGCGTCGGTGTACGGGCCGAGCGCGAAGCGCCGGGGATGCGGTCGCCCGGCGCCGTCGAGGATCCGGCCGTCGCCGGGGTCGACGCGGAGCAGTCCGTCGGGCGTCTCGGCGGCGCCGTCGGTGTGCAGTGCGCGCAGCAGGCGGTCGCGGGCCCGGCCGACGGTGGGCTCGGGCAGCCGGGCCTCGACCAGCGCCCGGGCCTCGACGACGAAGCCCGGCACGGTGGGACTCGTGGCACGGAACACCCCGTCCGCGGCGGTGACGGACATGTCGGCGCCGACGAACCTGAGCAGGCCGGCCCGGGACAGCGCGAGCATCTGCCGCAGCCGGGGTCCGGGCGGCCCGGACGCCAGGTAGCTGAAGAATCCGTGCCACCACGGGCCGATGTTCCCGAGGCGGACGAGCTGCCCGTAGACGGAGAGCAGCCCGAGGAAGACACCGAGGTCCGCGCTGTACGACGGATCATGACGGCGTCTCAGGTCCGCCTCGACATACCGCCGCAGGCCCTCCTGGAAGTCCTCGTGCGAGGCATGGCGCACCCCGTCCAGCGGATGATCGAGCGCGGTGAGGTCGAGCCGGTCGGCCGGATCGGGCACGGCGGCGGCGACCAGCGCCTGCACCTCGGCGGCGTCGCTCGCGGCCGCGTACTTCTCCTCGAAGTCGGCCCAGGCCATCGCCGTACGCTCGGCGTGGGCGGTGAAGAGGCGGTGATAGTGGGCAAAGCCCAGCTCCTTCTCCACCAGCGGCCACACATCGCGCCGGAAGTCGAGGCCGCCGGGACGGGCCTGCAGGGCCTCGACCTGGGCCGGGCCGAGGAAGCGGGGCAGCGGGGGCCGGTCGCCGGTCCAGTCGTAGCCGATCTTCGCGTGGTACGGCACTCCGCGCCGCGAGCCGACGTGGAGCACCGGCTCCCGCCCCGAGGGAAGGTAGGTGTCGCCCTGGTACCGCCCGCCGCGCCCCTCGGTGAGCAGCACCATCAGGTCGACGAAGGCCAGCCCGAAGCCGCGGACGAGAACGGGTTCGCCGGGCCTCAGCGGGGACAGGTCGCTGTCGGCGGTGAAGTCGGGCGGCAGGTGCACCAGGTCGTGCTCGCGGGCGTACGCGGCCAACTCCGCCTGATCACCGTCGAGCTGGGCGTCCAGATGGCCGATGGCGAAGATCACCAGGTCGGCGGCAAGGGGACGCGGATCACCCTCCAGCCACACCTGCTGGCGGCCCTCGCGCGGGCCGCTGATCCGCAGGGCGCGCCGGGGATGGTGCCGCACGGTGATGCCCGCGGGCAGCTCGGCCCGGGCTCGCTCGTACACCCAGCGCAGATAGCGGCCCTGGAGCTGCCGGTCGGCGAAGGTGCCGCCGTCGAGGCCTGCCCACTCGTGCAGGGTGGGGCCCTCGCGCACCGGTCCTTCCATGGCCACCGTCTCGTCGGTGAACATGGTGACGTCCTCGGCGTGCGAGTTCATCCACAGCAGCGGGGACTGCTCCTGCCGCCAGATACGGCCGCCACCCGGCGGATGCGGGTCGACCAGATGGATGTCGAGGCCCCGGCCGGCGTACAGCTCGGGGGCGTTGGCGGCGATGCGCTCCAGCAGTCCGGTCCCCCGCGGCCCGGCTCCCACGATCACCAGCTGCGGCCTCATCGGGCGTGCTCCGTGCCACGCGCGTAGTACTTCTCGATGTAGTGCTGTCCCAGGCCGAGAGCCGAGGTGACGACCGCGTACCAGAGGGTCGCGACCATCAGCAGCGGGATGACCTGGTAGGTCCGGTGGTAGATCAACTGGGCGGAGAACAGCAGGTCGTCGACGGCTATGACGCTGACGATCGAGGTGCCCTTGAGGGTGCCGACGAGCATGTTGCCGGCGGGCGGCACGATGGCGCGCATGGCCTGCGGCAGCACGATCCGCCACCAGCGCCGCGACCGGCTCAGGCCCAGCGCCTGGGCGGCCTCGATCTGCCCGCGGTCGACGGAGAGGATGCCGGCCCGGACGACCTCGGCGGCGAAGGCGGCCTCGTGCAGGGTGAGTCCGACGATCGCGACGGCGACCGGGGTGAGCAGGTTGACGGTCTTCACGCCGAACACCTGCGGGTACAGCGCCCCGATGTTGAACCACAGCAGCAGCTGCACCAGGATCGGGATCGAGCGGAACAGCCACACGTAGCCCCAACCGACCGCGCGCAGCACGGGGTTGGCGGAGAGCCGGAAGGCGGCGAGCAGGGTGCCCAGCGCGAAGCCGAGGACCATCACGACCGCGGTGAGCCACAGCGTGAGCCAGAGCCCGCGCAGAATGGAGCCGGTGGTGAAGTAGTCGGCGACGACGTCCCATTGGAACGCCTTGTTGCGCAGGACGGAGTTGACGGCGAGGGCGAGCAGCACGAGGACGACGACGGCTGCCCCCCACTGGCCGTACCGGCGCCGCGGGACGATCCGCGGGACGTCCGCGGGCTCGGGAATGCCCGGGGCGGCGGGGGGTTTGGCGAGGGTGTCGGATGACATGCGAAGGCTCCGTGACGCGAAGAGACGTCAGAACACGGGTGATGCCTTCACACGGACGCGCCGTGCGGCGCGGGTACGGCCGAGCCCCTCAGCAGGGCCGTCCACCGAGAGTACGTGGGTGTTTCCCTTCGCTGTCAAGGCTGTCCGAACTGTGAGCCGTACATCTCAAGTCAGTTGACGCGGAACCGGATGCCTGTTCCACTTGGCCCATGCATCCACAGCAGTGGCTGGTCACCCGCTCCCACATCGACTTCGGTCGCGTGTGGTCCTCTTCCTGTTGAGCTGACCCCCTGCATGCGCCTGCCCTCGGGCGGGCGCACTCGCGTTCTCCCTTTTCCTCGCCTTCACACGCGCACCCCTCCCCTCGCGCTCTGCACCCTTTCCGCTCCCAGGAGACCGCAACCGATGCGCACGCTTCATTTTGTACCTTTTGTCGGCATTACGTCGGCCGCCCTGCTCCTCACCGCCTGCGGGTCGGGCGGGGCGGGCACAGCCCCGGTGGCGGCCAAGTCCGACGATGTGCCCACCGCCGACGTCGTCTCCGCCGAGCAGAAGGACGAGGCGGCGGCCAGGCTGCTGCCCGCCGGCACCACCCGCCTCACCGTCGCCATCAGCGTCGGCGGCACCCCGCCCGGCACCACGTACCTCTCCGACGGCAAGACGCTGACCGGCCAGGACGTCGACTTCACCAAGGCGGTCGCCAAGGTGCTCGGCCTCAGGCTGAAGGTGGAGCAGGCGAGCTTCGAGGCGATCCTGCCCGCGCTGGACAGCGGGAAGTACGACTTCGGCGCCTCCAACTTCGGCGTCACCGACGAGCGCCGCAGAACCATCGACTTCGTCACCTACATCAACGACGGCCAGGGCTTCGCCACCCGCAAGGACAGCAAGCTGACGCGGGTCACCGACCTGAAGCAGCTCTGCGGGCTGAACGTGGCGACCGGCGCCGGCACGACCTTCGAGGCCACGCTGGAGGAGAACAAGCACGTGTGCACCGACGCGGGCAGGAAGCCCTACCAGGTGCAGACCTACTCCGAGCCGAGCGCGATCTGGTCCTCGGTCCAGCAGGGCCGCAGCGACGTGGTGATGTCCACCATCAACGGCCTGCGCTACGCCGTGGCCCACCAGCCGGGCCTGAAGTTCCTGAACGAGTACCACCGCCTGGACGTGGGCTTCGCCTTCAAGAAGGGCAGCAGGCTCACCCCCGCCTTCCGGGCGGCGGTGAACAGGCTGCTGGCCGACGGCACGTACGAGAAGATCCTCGGGAAGTGGGGCACGGCGGGCTCGGCCATCACCAGGTCGCGGATCAGTCCGCCGGAGCTGAAGAACTGAGCGAGACGGTCACAGGGGCACCGTCACAGGCCGCAGTCACCACACGAGCAGCACTCACAGCACTCGCAGCACTGGCAGGCCTCGCAGCACGACAGGTCGCAGTCACAGTCGCAGTTGGCACAGCACCCCTCGCGCTTCTTCCGCGACCAGGGACCCTCGAACTCGTCGGCGCAGCACACCTTGCAGGTGCAGCACAGGCCGAGGGCGGCCGCGCAGCCGGCCCAGAAGCCGCGCTTGTCAGGGTGCGGCGGCTGCCCGCCGAAGGGGTTGCCGTACTGGTGGCCCGGCGTTTTCGGCGCGTGGTGGCCGGGCGGCGGTCCGAAGGAGGCCTCGGGCGCGTGTCCGCACGCGCGCGTGCCGAACGCGCGGTCCACCGAGCGCTCCAGTTCGTGCACGAGCAGCAGATGGACCAGCCTGCCGTGGGCGAACTCGGCCTCCCGCAGGGCGAGCCGGATGCCGTGCACGGCGTCGTCGGCGAGCCGGCGGACCTCGGCACGGGAGGTGCCGGTGGCGGTGAGGGGGTTCCAGGCGCCCGACGCGGCGTCGGCCTCCTGGTCCTCCACGGCGTCCAGCAGATGTGCGAGCCGCCCGAAGAG
This sequence comes from Streptomyces sp. NPDC031426, assembly GCF_055581585.1. NCBI lineage: Bacteria > Bacillati > Actinomycetota > Actinomycetes > Kitasatosporales > Streptomycetaceae > Streptomyces > Streptomyces sp. NPDC031426. The sequence goes on along the minus strand of NZ_JBVIJE010000005.1, from coordinate 52,025 downwards.
CCGGCCGGCCTCCGCGAGCGGCTGTGCATTGCCCGGCCGTCCGGCCAGCACCGCGGTGTGGGCGAAGGCGGCGGCGGTCGCGCTCTCGGTCGGCTCGGTGACCGTCAGGATCGGGGTGCCGTATCCGGCGAGGGTCTCCAGGCCGAGCTGCCGGCCTGCGGCTTCGACGAGGACGCCGGTGTCGAAGCCGACCGCGGCGCCGCTGTGGGCGCCGGCCCTGCCCCAGCCCGCGGCGACGCGGCGCGCGGCGGCGGCCACGGGCCGACGGGCCAGCAGCCCGTCCCGGTCGGCGACATGGTCGCGCACCTTCACCGCGGCGAGCACCAGCGAGACGGCGGCGGCGAGCCGGGCACCCTCGCCCTGGGCGACGGAGGCGGTGCGCATCCCGCGCAGCGCGCACGGCCCGGCCGTACGGCGGCCGTCGGCGGTCGGTCCGGTCTGAGCCTCCGTCAGGACCGATATGAGAAGGCCGTCATAGTTCGTCACGATGCGCGCGAGCTGCCCGTGATCGCGGCGCAGGGCGAGGCAGAGCCCGCACAAGTGCGCCATCCACTCGGCCTTGAGGCCTTCGCCGAGCCGATGAGAGCACGGTCTGACGATTCCGAACACGACGATCCCCCGTGGTGTGGTACGACGTTGACGTTCACCCGTACGCACCGATCATCACCCATCCGCCGCCGACAATCATATTTCACTCTCAGTCAGCAGGCGTATGAGTCGCGACCCTTGGGGCACAAGGGCTCTCGACGGATCGGCTGTGCACCAGTACCGTCACAAACCCCCCGCGCGGCGTCTATCCACTTGGCGCGCCGTCCGCATCATGGATGACCATAGGGACACGGAAAGCAGAAAAAGACCGCTGTGAGAGGAGGCGTCCATGGGATCGGTACGCAAGGCGAGTGCGTGGCTCGGCCTCGTCGACGACAACGATGACGAGCGTTACTACGACGACGAGTACTCCGAGGGCTCCGAATCCGGGGACGCCTGGGTCACCGACCCGCGGGTGAAGGTGGCCTCGGACACGGCCGAGGAGAAGGGCCGCCGGATCGGCACGGTCACCCCGGACAGCTTCCGGGACGCCCGCGCCATCGGCGAGCTGTTCCGGGACGGGGTCCCGGTCATCATGAACCTCACCAACATGGAGCCCGGCGACGCCAAGCGCGTGGTGGACTTCGCGGCGGGGCTCATCTTCGGTCTGCGCGGCTCGATCGACCGGGTGTCCAACCGGGTGTTCCTGCTCACCCCGGCCGACACCCAGATCATCAGCGGTGAGGCGTCCGCCCACCGCGAGGACGGCTTCTTCAACCAGAGCTGAGGCAGGGCCGCTCACCGGCCCCGCCCGCCCCGGTGCTCACCGGAAGGCGTCGAGCCCGGTGAGCGCCTTGCCCAGCACGAGCTGGTGCATCTCGACGGTGCCCTCGTAGGTGAGCACCGACTCGAGGTTGGTCGCGTGCCGCATCACGGGGTATTCGAGCGAGATCCCGTTGGCACCGAGGATGGTCCGCGCCGTACGGCAGATCTCGATGGCCTCGCGGACGTTGTTGAGCTTGCCGAAGCTGACCTGCTCGGGACGCAGGCGGCCGGCGTCCATCCGCCGCCCCAGATGGTGGGCGAGCAGGATCCCCTTGTGCAGTTCCACCGCCATGTCGGCGAGCTTGGCCTGGGTGAGCTGGAAGCCGCCGATGGGCCGCCCGAACTGCTCCCGCGTCCTCGCGTAGTCGACCGCCGCCTCGAAGCTGCTGCGCGCCGCGCCCATCGCACCCCAGACGATGCCGTACCGGGCGTGGGACAGACAACTGAGCGGTCCGCGCAGTCCAGTGACCTCCGGGAGTACGGCGTCCGCGGGCAGTCGTACGTCGTCCATCACCAGTTCGCTGGTGACGGAGGCGCGCAGGGACCACTTGTGCTTGATCTCGGGCGCCGAGAAGCCGGGGGTGTCGGTGGGGACGACGAAGCCGCGGATGCCGTCCTCGGTCTGCGCCCAGACGACGGCCACCCCGGCGACCGACCCGTTGGTGATCCACATCTTGCGGCCGCTGAGCACCCAGTCGTCGCCGTCACGCTTGGCGTGGGTGCGCATGGAGGCGGGGTCGGAGCCGTGGTCGGGCTCGGTCAGCCCGAAGCAGCCGATCACCTCGCCGGCCGCCATGCGGGGCAGCCACTGGAGCTTCTGATCCTCGCTGCCGAACCGGTGGATCGCGTACATGGCGAGGGAGCCCTGCACGGAGACGAGGGACCGGATGCCCGAGTCCGCCGCCTCCAGCTCCAGGCAGGCCAGGCCGTACTGCACGGCCGTCGCCCCCGCACAGCCGTACCCCGTCAGGGACATGCCGAGGGCACCGATGGAGCCGAGTTCGCGCGCGAGTTCACGGATGCCGGGCAGCTCCCCCTTCTCGTACCACTCGGCGACGTACGGCAGCACCCGGTCCGCCGCCCAGGCCCGCACGGTGTCCCGCACGGCCAGGTCCTCCGGTTCCAGCAGGTCGTCGATCCCGAGCGGGTCGGCGGGATCGAAAGGGGGCAACTTCGCGGACGCGGACATGGGACACCCTCCGGCACACAGAAAACTAGCACCGCTAATCACTTATGTGCCGCCGACGTTACGGTGCGGTGTCCTGCACGTCCAGTACGTCGGGCACGTCAGGCGGAGACGCGGGACTCCACCACTTCCCGCTGCGCGGGCAGCTCCAGCGCCTCCACCGCCGCCGGTGACTGCGCGCACTGCATGACCCGCGGCAGCCGCAGCGCCATCACCGCGCCCAGCAGCAACAGCCCCGCGCTCACCAGCAGCGTGACATGCAAGCCGTGCACGAAGGAGTCCCGGGCGACCCGGCGCAGCGCGGCACCGGTGGATCCGCCCAGCCGCCCGGCGACGGCGTAGGCCTCGCCGAGCGAGTGACCGGCCGCGTCCGAGGCGTGCCGCGGAACGCCCGGCACCGCTCGCAGATGCGGTGCGTAGGCCGCGTTCATCACGCTGCCCAGCAGCGCGATGCCGATGCCGGCGCCCAGCTGGTACGAGGTCTCGCCGATCGCCGCCGCGCCGCCGGCCTGCTCCGCCGGGGTCTCGCTGAGCATCGACTCGTACGCCCCGAAGAGCGTGGTCTCCAGACCGAAGCCGAGAAGGACGAAACCGGAGAGCAGCAGCGGCGCGTTGTCGGTGCCGCCCATCGCGGTGAGCGTCAGGACCGCGGCGGCGGTGAGACAGAAGCCGAAGCAGACCATCCGGCGCGGCCCGAAACGGCGCAGCAACCGCGCGCCCGCCAGGCCCGCCGCCATCGCGGCGACGGTCAGGGGCAGCAGCCTCAGGCCGGTCTGCAGCGGGGAGAGCCCGAGCACCAGTTGCAGATACTGGGCGGCGATCAGCTCCAGGCCGACGAGCGCGAGCATCGCCAGCACGATGCAGCCGACCGAGGTGCTGAACGCGGGCCGGCGGAACATCCGCAGGTCCACCAGCGGATGCGCAAGCCTGCGCTGCCGCCGTGCGAAGAAGAAGAGGAGGGCCGCGCCGGCCAGCAGCGGCAGCACGGTGAAGGGGCTCGCCGGTGCCTCGCCGCCGCCCAGCCGCTTCACGCCGAGGACCACACCGAACAGTCCTCCGGCCGCCATCAGGGCACCGACGACGTCCCAGGGACCGCGCCGGTCACCGCGCGACTCGGGCAGCAGGATCCGGCCCACCGGGAGGCTGATCAGCATCAGCGGGATGTTGACGAGGAAGACCGCGCCCCACCAGTAGTGCTCCAGCAGGAAGCCGCCGAGCAGTGGGCCGACGGCCGCGCCGACGGCGGCCACCGCGCTCCAGACGCCGATGGCGAGCGCGCGTTCGCGCCGGTCGGGGAAGACCTGACGGAGGATCGACAGGGTCGCCGGCATGATCATGGCGCCGCCGACGCCGAGCAGCGCGCGGGCGAGGATGAGCATCTCGGCGGTCTGCGCGAAGGCGGCCAGGGCGGAGGCGACGCCGAAGAGGCCGTAGCCGAGCAGCAGGACGCGTCTGCGGCCGACCCGGTCGCCGAGGGTGCCGAAGAGGATCAGCAGCGAGGCGCAGACCAGCGGATAGACGTCGACGATCCAGAGCAGTTCTATGGCGCCGGGCTTGAGGTCCTCGGTGACGGCGGGGACCGCCACGTGCAGCACGGTCGCGTCGAGGGCGACGAGCAGCAGGCTGGTGCAGAGGACGACGAGGACGACCCAGCGGTTCGCACCGGGCCCGGCCGTCCTACGGCGCGGCCGTACGGCAGCCGTGGTCGTCCCGGACATGTACGTACCTCCCAGATGTGCCGCGCGTGGGGCGGACCGACGGGGTGGGGACTCCCTGTCGTACGGCCGGAGAGGAGCGGGGTCTCCGGCCCGCGCACAACCCACGCGGGTGACTCGTCAGCGTACGCGAGTTCGCCACGGGGGCACGTGGCGGACCTCTCACACGCGGGACGGAACCCGTGTGGCGTACGCCACTTCGTTCCCCCTTGACCACGCCCCGGGGGCCGGTGCGGTTCCGCCACCCGTCGATAATCGAGTCCGTGACCGGTCTTGACACGCGTGTGGCCCCAGCCCACGCCCCACTTCTCCGCCGGGCGATCCCGGCCCTCCTGGGCTATGCGGCGGTCCGCGCCCTGGGGCTGGTCGTGCTGGCGTTGTGGAGCGCCGCGCGCGGCAAGAGCGCGTACACCCTGCTGACCGCGCGCTGGGACTCGCTCTGGTACACGCGGGTCGCCGAGCTGGGGTACGGCTACGAGGTGCGGCTGCCGAACGGCGATGTGCACTCCAATCTGGCGTTCTTTCCGTTGCTGCCGTGGCTGGAGCGGCTGGGGCACGCGGCCCTTCCGCTGTCGTACGCGGACGCCGGTTTCGTGGTCGGCCTGCTCGCCTCGCTCGCCGCGGCCTGCGGGATCTTCGCCGTCGCCGAGCGGGTGTACGGGCCCCGGGTGGGGATCTGCGCCGTACTGCTGTGGGCGGTGCTGCCGGTCGGGATCGTGCAGTCGATGGCGTACAGCGAGTCGCTGTTCACGGCGCTGGCGGCCTGGTCGCTGTACGCGCTGCTGACCGGCCGGTGGATCACCGCGGGCACACTGGCGGCGCTGGCGGGGCTGACCCGGCCGGTGGGGGCTGCGGTTGTCGCGGCGGTGTGGGTGGCGGGCATGCTCTCGTTCGTGCGGGACCGGAGCACGATGCGCACGCCCGGCGCACACAACACCGAACACGCCCAGGCGCCCACACCCGGCGCATCCGACAGCACGCGCGCCCCGGCGCACACGCCCGGCGTGGAGGCCGCTTCATACAACCCTCATATCCCTGAGGCCCCGGCGGACACCCCCGCCCCAAGCGCCCCACCCGCCCCGACGTGGCGCCGGGCCCTCGGCATGGTGATCTCGCCGCTAGGGGCCGCCGGTTATGTGCTCTGGGTCGGACAGTGGACCGGTAGGGGATTGCTCGGATACCTGGACGTCCAGGCCGGATGGCGCAATGGGTTCGACGGCGGCTATGCGTTCGCGCGCTTCGTGGCCGGCAAGTTCACGTCATTTCCGTCCGCGTTCGCCGGCGCCGGTCTGATCATCGGGGTCGCCCTGCTGCTGTGGCTGTACGTGACCGGCGTCCGCCGGCGTCAGCCGGTCGAACTGCTGGTGTACACGGGTGTCGTCCTCGCCCTCGCCCTGTGCGCGTCGAGCTACTTCGGCTCCAAGCCGCGGCTGCTGATGCCGGCGTTCCCCGTGCTGCTGCCGCTCGCCTGCGCCCTCGCCCGGCTGCGCACCTCCCGATCCGCGCTGCTCACCGGCGGGTTGGCGGTCGCCACGGCGGTCTACGGGGCCTTCTGGCTGAACGGCTCCGGCCCCCCGTGATCGACTTCGGCGGCCGATGACGCCCCGGAAAATTCCGCGCCAGGACCGGGTTAACGCATTCATAAGCGCTATATAAACAACGCCCGGCATGATCAAAGGAATTGAAGGGAACGGCCTCACAGGATTGCGGAATGCCTGAAATTCGGGGCGCCCTTGAGAGGTTTCCCACATCACATCGTCATCACAAAGCCGCTGTTTCGACCGGGAACACAGCTCACTCGCTGTAACGTCGATTGGGTGCGTACCGAACGAAACCTCACCCGGCGTCTGGACCGGGTGTTCGCCAGACTCGACCGTGAGCCGGAACGACCGGCCCACATCGATGTGCCGAGGATGAGCCGGCACCGCGTCGTTCTGTTCACGGCGACCCTGGCTTTCTACCTGGCGATCGTGTGGGCCGTGGTGATCACGTCCTGGCTGGTCCGGCTCGACTGGCAGGTCATGTTCTTCCGGCCGTACCAGCAGTGGCCGCAGATCCACGCCTTCCTCGACTACTACGTGGTGCTCGGCCAGCGCGGCCCCACCGCGGTGATGGTCGCGGCCTGGCTCGGCTGGCGCTCGTGGCGGCAGCACACCCTGCGCCCGCTGCTCACCCTGGCCACCTCCCTGCTCCTGCTGAACATCACGGTCGGCGCCGCCAAGCTCGGCATGGGGCGCCTCGGTCCGCACTACGCGACCGTGATCGGCTCGAACGAGATGGGCCTGGGCGGCGATATATTCCCCAGCGGCCACACCGCCAACGCGGTCGTGACCTGGGGCATCCTGGCCTATCTGGCCTCCACCCCGAGAGCGCGCCGCTGGCTGTCGGCGCTGTCCGCGATCACGGCGCTGGGCGTCGGCCTCACCACCGTCTACCTCGGTACGCACTGGCTGAGCGACGTGCTGCTGGGCTGGGCCGCCGGCCTGCTGATCCTGCTCGCCCTGCCGTGGTTCGAGCCGCTGATCGCCAGGGCCGAGACCGCGCTGTTCGACCTGCGCGACCGCTGGCGCGCCCGCAGCAGCCGGCCCGTGCCCGAACCGGCCGTCCCGGTCACGCCGGTGGTGCTCAGGCCGGCTCGCGCCCCGGCCGGGCAGCCGGCCCCGGCGCGCGAGCCCGCCGCCTCGACCCGTGCCTCCAGAGGGCTGGCGCATCTGGCCCCGGGACCGCACACGACCCGCTCGGAACGCACCCCGGTCACCCCGGCCGGCAGCCGCCGCCCGCCACACGCCGACCACCGCGTGCCGCGCGGCACGACCCAGCCGGCCCGGCCGCTGACGGGCGGCTGACGCCGGGCCCGGTACGCACAACGGCCCCGCGCATACGACGAAGGCCCCGCTTCCCGAAGGAGGGAAACGGGGCCTTCGCCCGGTACGCGTCCAAATGGCGCGGCCCTCAGCCTTTCCAGGCGCGAGCCACCACGCCCTCCCGCACCTCGAAGTTCAGCCGGCCCACCCGGTACTCCATGGTGATGATCGCGCCCGGCGGCAGCGACCGTACGGTCGACCAGCCACGCTCCCGAGCGAGCCGCTCGGCGTGCGCGGCGTCGAGGCCGACGTACCCGTCCGGACTGTCCTGGGGCTCCGCTGGCGGAGTGGGAATCGGTGCCATGCCGCCACGCTACCGCGCAGCGCAAGGTAAGAGTCGTATCCGGCTCCCGTCACACTTCTGTCACAGCTGCCCGACCGCGTTTCCCTCGAACTCCATCACACGTACGGGCGTTTCCACAGGGTGCACCGGGGTAATCGAACAGAATTCACGCGCCCCTGAGCAACCCGCCGAATTACCCGCCGGAAAGTTCCGCCGCCGGGATCCGGACGGGCCCCGGGGGTGTGAATCCCCGCGCAATCCGGCAGCGCGGCCGGGCCATCTGACGCCGCATGGGAATTTTCACGGATTCAGCACATCAGCGCCACGCCCCCTGTCGGAACGGGTGACCCCGCGAGCATCATGGCGCCGGTCCGCGGGTACGCGGGGCGGCAGGCCCGGGCGCGACGATGCGAAGGGGCGGGCGAGCGATGGGGACCGAGACCGTAGGGGCGTCGGCAGGGCCGGCGCGCGGCAGGAACCGGGCCGGCCGGGTGGTGGTCGACTGGCTCACCACCACCGACCACAAGAAGATCGGGCATCTGTACCTGATCACGGCGTTCGGCTTCTTCCTGGCCGGCGGGGTCATGGCGCTGCTCATGCGCGCGGAACTGGCCCGGCCGGGACTCCAGATCATGAGCAACGAGGAGTACAACCAGCTGTTCACGCTGCACGGCACGATCATGCTGCTGCTCTTCGCGACCCCGAGCTTCGCGGGCTTCGCCAACGAGCTGATGCCGCTGCAGATAGGTGCGCCGGACGTGGCCTTCCCGCGCCTGAACATGCTGTCGTACTGGCTGTTCACCTTCGGCGGGCTGATCGTGCTCGGCTCGCTGCTCACCCCGGACGGGCCCGCGGCCTTCGGCTGGTTCGCCTACGCGCCGCTCAACGACTCCCTGCACTCCCCCGGCGTCGGCCCGGACCTGTGGATCATGGGGCTGGCGCTGTCCGGCTTCGGGACGATCCTCGGCGCGGTCAACTTCGTCACCACGATCGTCGGGATGCGCGCGCCGGGCATGACGATGTTCCGGATGCCGATCTTCACCTGGAACACGCTGTTCACGTCGATCCTGATCCTGCTGGCGTTCCCGGTGCTGGCGGCGGCACTGCTGGTGCTGGAGGCGGACCGGCGGTTCGGCTCCCAGGTGTTCGAGGCGGGCAACGGCGGGGCGCTGCTGTGGCAGCACCTGTTCTGGTTCTTCGGGCATCCCGAGGTGTACATCATCGCGCTGCCGTTCTTCGGGATCATCACCGAGATCATCCCGGTGTTCAGCCGGAAGCCGATCTTCGGCTATCTGACACTGGTCGCCGCGACCATGGCGATCACCGGGCTGTCGATCGTGGTGTGGGCGCACCACATGTTCGCCACCGGCGCGGTACTGCTGCCGTTCTTCTCCTTCATGTCGTTCCTGATCGCGGTGCCCACGGGCGTGAAGTTCTTCAACTGGACCGGCACGATGCTGGGCGGCTCGCTGTCCTTCTAGACGCCGATGCTGTGGGCGACGGGCTTCCTGGTGACGTTCCTGTTCGGCGGTCTGACCGGGGTGATCCTGGCCTCCCCGCCGCTGGACTTCCATGTCACGGACTCGTACTTCGTCGTGGCGCACTTCCACTACGTCGTGTTCGGCACGGTCGTCTTCGCGGTCTTCGGCGGCTTCTACTTCTGGTGGCCGAAGTTCACCGGGAAGATGCTGGACGAGCGGCTGGGGAAGATCCAGTTCTGGACCTTGTTCACCGGCTTCCACACCACGTTCCTGGTGCAGCACTGGCTGGGCGCCGAGGGCATGCCCCGCCGGTACGCCGACTATCTGGCGGCCGACGGCTTCACCGCGCTCAACACGGTCTCGTCGATCGGCTCCTTCCTGCTGGGCCTGTCGACGCTGCCGTTCCTCTACAACGTCTGGAAGACCGCCAGGTACGGCGAGAAGGTCGAGACCGACGACCCCTGGGGCTACGGCCGCTCGCTGGAGTGGGCGACCTCCTGCCCGCCGCCCCGGCACAACTTCAACGCGCTGCCCCGGATCCGCTCGGAGTCCCCGGCGTTCGACCTGCATCACCCGGAGTACGCGGCGAAGGAGCCTGCACCGGACCCCGCGCCAGCGCCGCGTCGAGCCGGTCCCGGATCCGCCTGATCTCCCCGGTCAGCCCGGCGGGCTCGATCACCTCGAAGGGGAAGCCGGTCATCATGATGTGAATGACCATCACCTCCAGGTTCGGCGCTCCGCTGCGCAGGACGCAGGCGTCCTCCCCGTCCGCCTCCAGCGTCCCGGCGGACGGCGAGATGCGCTCGGCGGCCTCGTGCAGCGGCACCAGCAGCCGTACGGCGGAGTGCGTGGCGTACGCGCGCGTGGAGACGCCCTTCGAGACGTAGGCGGCCAGGTCCTCGGCGGGGGGCTCGCGCGGGGTGAAGCGGGGCCCGTGCGGGGGCTTGGGAGTGATGCGGTCGACGCGGAAGGTCCGCCAGTCCGCCCGGTCGACGTCCCAGGCGACCAGATACCAGCGCCGCTCGGTGCACACCAGCCGGTGCGGCTCGACGGTGCGGCGGCTGTCCGCGCCGTCGTGCGTGCGGTACTCGAAGCGCAGCCGCTCGGCGTCCCGGCACAGGTTGGCCAGTCCGGTGAGGAGCGCCGGGTCGACGTCCGCGGCCGGCGGGCCGCCGCGCAGCATCGGCACGGTGTAGGCGCCCAGGGCGCTCACCCGGCGGCGCAGCCGGCCCGGCAGCACCTGTTCGAGCTTGGCGAGGGCGCGCACCGAGGTCTCGCCGATGCCCTCGATGCCCTGCCCGGCGGCGGTGCGCAGGCCGACGGCCACGGCCACGGCCTCGTCGTCGTCCAGCAGCAGCGGCGGGAGTTCGGCGCCCGCGCCCAGTTGGTAGCCGCCGCCGGTGCCGGGGCTGGCGTTGACCGGGTAGCCCAGCTCGCGCAGCCGGTCCACGTCCCGGCGGACCGTGCGCGTCGTGACGCCGAGCCGGCCGGCGAGTTCGGCGCCGGACCACTCGCGGTGGGCCTGGAGCAGCGAGAGCAGGCGCAGCAGACGTGCCGAGGTCTCCAACATGGGGCCGAGTCTGTCAGGGAACGCGGACAGCCACTGTCCTCGACGGACAGCGGCTGTTCTGCGCGGGTGCTCGGTGTTCAGAGCGCGAGGCGCTGGCCGGGCACGATCAGGTTCGGGTCGTCGCCGATGACCTTCTTGTTGGCGGCGTAGATCCGCTGCCAGGTGGTGCCGTGCCGCTCGGCGATGGCGCTCAGGGTGTCGCCCTCGCGGACGGTGTAGTCACCCGTACCGCGGGACTCGCTGCGGTTGGTGTGGCCGGCCGGGCGTTCCGGCGCCTTCGCCGGGGCGGACTTCGTCGTCACGCTGCCCTTGTCGACGCTCGTACCGGTGGTCGCGGCCGCCGGGGCCGCGCCAAAGGCTCCGGCGCGGGCCGAGCAGACCGGCCAGGCGCCCCAGCCCTGGGCCTGCTGGACCTCGGTGGCGACGGCGATCTGGGCGCTCCTGGAGGCCTGGTCGGCCGTCGGGGCGTAGGCGGTGCCGCCGTACGCGCGCCAGGTGCCGGCGGAGAACTGGAGCCCGCCGTAGTAGCCGTTGCCGGTGTTGATGTGCCAGTTGCCGCCGCTCTCGCACTGGGCGATGCGGTCCCACACTCCGTTGTCCGCCGCGGCGGCGTTGCCGGTGGCGGCCAGCAGTCCCAGCGGGGCCAGCAGTGCGGCTCCGGCCAGCGCGGCCGTCGTACGGCCCTTGCGGGCGCCGTCGGGACGGGCGGTGTTGCGGGTGGTATCGGCACACTCGGACATGTAATTCCCTCTCCACGAACCCGGGCTCCCCCGGGCGGAGCACGCCTCGCCGCGCAGGACCGCGGTCGTGCGTGCCCGCCCCGTCCGTGTGACCGGTGCCGGCGGTGGTGCTGTGCCGGTGCCGGGCGTCGGACGTACCCGAGCGGTGCTCGTTGCACACGGCGGAGGAATGTAAGGAGGACGAGCGGTCGGAATCAACCAACTCACTGTCATTCCAGGCCAGTTGCCCGTTACCGCGAGTATCGGCGATTTTCGGCCACCCACTACATCCGCTGATTTCCTGATTTTTCGACCAACGGCTGAAGCGATCTGTGACCCACTTCACCACTCCAAGTTCCTTGACGAGGCGACGAGTTGACCATGAGTAGCGAATTCCGGACCGTTGGTGACCGTGTGCGCCGCTTGGTTCGAACCGGTTGCCCTCGGGGCGTGACTCCCACCACAGGACGTCCGTTGTCTTCTTCATGAGCCCGGAACCCCGGGACTCAGCGGCCGGGAGCCACCCGGCCGACCCAGCACCGCATCCCGAGGAGCCACCGTGCCGCGCATGCTCGACGTCAGTGACGCCGTACGCGCCGAGATCGGCGACGAAGAAGCCGACCGGCTGCTCGCCGGAGAGAACGCCCCGGGCAGTTACGACTGCACGTCCTGCCGCACCCCGGGCGACTCCGAGCAGGAGCGCACCAGCACCGTTCTGTTCGTCGGCGACGAGACCGCCGTCCTTGCTTTCGCCCACGCCAGCTGCCTGCCCTCGCAGGTCGTCCAGGTCACCGAGGAGCAGCTGCAGGGCGCCGTCCGGTCCATCGGCGGCGGCACCGCGGGCTCCGGGGCCGCGGGCTCCGCCGCCGCGGGTGAGCCGCAGAAGGCCGGGCCCGAGCAGGCCGTGCTCGGCGTGACCAGCGGACTCGTCCTGATCGAGGGAGAGTTGCACCCCGCGCTCGTCGTCGAGCCGACCTCGCCGATCGTGCGTCCGGGCTCCACCGGGACGGGCGACGACTTCCTGCCACTGCTCATCGAGCAGGGGTTCATGCCGCTGACCGAGCTGGCGTCCGTGCCGCCGGTGCTGCACGGCTGGTCGGTGCTGCTCGCCGTGGGCCAGCTGCACGCGGTGCTGCAGCCCTCGGCGAGCGGCGGGCAGCCGGTGGCCTGGTGGCAGGCGCATCAGCCGCTGCAGGTGACGGACAGCTGGCGGGCCGCCGCGAACAAGCACCAGCAGGTGCTGATGTTCGCTGCGCCGGTGGGTTCCATCGGCCGGCAGCCGCGGGAGGACCTGCTGCGGGAGTCCCTCGACAAGGCGGCGGCGAACGGAAAGCTGGTCGCGGCGGCGCTTCCTCTTGCGGGCACGTGATTCCTTCCCGCGCATATCAGCACAGTCCGGCGCCCCTGATTCCGTGACCGCATCCCTTTGGGGCCCCGGTCGTTTGGACATACGTGCACGCATACGACGCTCCCCCTCCCCGCCGGTCCGCCTTCGTCTCTGTTCCCTCTGCGCGGTTGGCGCACGACGGGGGCGGTGGGGGCTCGGCCACGCCGATCTACGACTCGCTCTACGCGGAGTGGGTCAAGACCTTTCGTACGCTGCCGGGTGACCGCAGCGGGGAGGAGGGGCTGACGTTCAGCCCCTTCGGGCAGCTGCCCGACCGCACGGGGGGCTACGGGGGCCACCGGGCGGGGTCGTTCAGCAGCACGTACAGCGCCTACAGCGCGGGCGCGTACAGCGCGCGGCAGCAGTCGCAGTGGCAGCGGGTGGGCACGCTCGGGCGGCAGCATCAGGACAGCGGGATGCAGCATGTGCCGGCGGCGCTGCCGCCGGGGCCGCGTCGCGGTGTGTGACCCGCCTACGACGTGAAGGGCGGCCCCTGGAGGACCAGGTGCCGCCCTTCACGTCGTACCGCCGTTACTTCTTCTTCGCGCCGCGCTTCTCGCGCACCCGCACGGAGATGTGGATCGGGGTGCCCTCGAAGCCGAACTCCTCGCGCAGGCGGCGCTCGATGAAGCGCCGGTAGCCGGCCTCGATGAAGCCCGAGGCGAAGAGGACGAAGCGCGGGGGCTTGGTGCCGGCCTGGGTGCCGAACAGGATGCGCGGCTGCTTGCCGCCCCGGATCGGGTGCGGGTGGGCCGAGACCAGCTCGCCGAGGAAGGCGTTGAGGCGGCCGGTGGGGACCCGGGTCTCCCAGCCGGCGAGGGCGGTCTCGATCGCGGGGACCAGCTTCTCCATGTGTCGGCCGGTGCGCGCCGAGACGTTCACGCGCGGGGCCCAGGCGACCTGGCCCAGCTCGGTCTCGATCTCGCGTTCCAGGTAGTAGCGGCGCTCCTCGTCGAGGGTGTCCCACTTGTTGTAGGCGAGGACGATCGCGCGGCCCGCCTCGACGGCCATGGTGACGATCCGCTGGTCCTGCACGGAGATGTTCTCGGAGGCGTCGATCAGGATGACGGCGACCTCCGCCTTCTCCACCGCGGCCGCGGTGCGCAGGGAGGCGTAGTAGTCGGCGCCCTGCTGGAGGTGGACGCGCTTGCGAATGCCCGCGGTGTCGACGAACTTCCAGGTCACGCCGCCCAGTTCGATCAGCTCGTCGACCGGGTCGCGGGTGGTGCCCGCCAGCTCGTTGACGACGACGCGCTCCTCGCCGGCCACCTTGTTCAGCAGGGAGGACTTGCCGACGTTCGGGCGGCCGATCAGGGCGATCCGGCGCGGGCCGCCGATGCCGGTGCCGCCGAAGGTCTCGCGCGGCGCGTCCGGCAGTACCTCCAGGACCGCGTCGAGCATGTCGCCGGTGCCGCGGCCGTGCAGCGCCGAGACGGGGTGCGGCTCACCGAGGCCGAGGCTCCACAGGTAGGCCGCGTCGGCCTCGCCGCTCGGGCCGTCGACCTTGTTGGCGCACAGCACCACCGGCTTGCCCGCCTTGCGCAGCAGCCGTACGACCGCCTCGTCGGTGTCCGTCGCGCCGACCTTGGCGTCCACGACGAAGACGACCGCGTCGGCCGCCTCGATGGCGTACTCGGCCTGGGCGGCCACGGAGGCGTCGATGCCGAGGACGTCCTGCTCCCAGCCGCCGGTGTCGACGACCTTGAAGCGGCGGCCGGCCCATTCGGCCTCGTAGGTGACGCGGTCGCGGGTGACGCCCGGCTTGTCCTCGACGACCGCCTCGCGGCGGCCGATGATCCGGTTCACCAGGGTCGACTTGCCGACATTGGGGCGGCCGACGACGGCGAGCACGGGCAGCGGACCGTGGCCCGCGGCCTCGATGGCGCCCTCGACGTCCTCGATGTCGAAGCCCTCTTCCGCGGCGAGCTCCATGAACTCCGCGTACTCGGCGTCGCCGAGAGCCCCGTGGTCGTACTCGTGCTCAGCCGAGTCGCCGGGCTGGATGTCGTCGTTCATGTAGTCCGTACCTCGTCGTTCTTCGTGGTGATCGGTGGAACAGGCCCCTGACGGGATGACCCCTGGTGGGCTGATCCACTACTCAAGTGTCGCCTAGCGCCCGGTCAGGCGCCTGGCGTTTTCCAGGTGGCTGGTGAGCTGCTTCTGGATGCGCTCGGTCGCCTCGTCCAGCGCCGTGCGGGTGCGCCGGCCGCTGCCGTCGCCCGCCTCGAAGGGGTCGCCGAAGACGACGTCTATGCGCGAACGCAGGGGCGGGAGCCCCTTTATCAACCGCCCGCGCCTGTCGGAACTTCCCAGTACGGCTATGGGCACGATCGGTGCCCCGCTGCGTACGGCGAAGTAGGCGAGCCCGGCGCGCAGCGAGGCGAAGTCGCCCTCACCCCGGGTGCCCTCCGGGAAGATGCCCAGCACTCCCCCGGCCTCCAGCACGCCGAGGGCCCGGGTGATCGCGGCGCGGTCGGCGGTGGCGCGATCCACCTTCACCTGGCCGATGCCGGTCAGGAAGGGGTCCAGCGGGCCGACGAACGCCTCCTTCTTGATCAGGAAGTGTGTGGGCCGGGGTGCCACGCCCATGACCATCGGGCCGTCGATGTTGTGGGAGTGGTTCACGGCGAAGATCACCGGACCGCTCGTGGGCACCTTCCAGGCGCCGAGCACGCGCGGCCTGAACAGCCCGTACATCAGGCCGACGCCGATGCGCCGCCCGACCTCGGCGCCCCGCACCGAGGGCAGCTTCTCCGCGGGAGCTGACGGAAGGCTCACTTCCCGGCCCGCTTCTCCTCGACCAGGGTGACGACGCACTCGATGACCTGGGCGAGGGTGAGCTCGGTGGTGTCCACCTCGACCGCGTCGCCGGCCTTGGCGAGCGGCGAGGTCTTGCGGGAGGAGTCAGCCGCGTCCCGCTTGATCAGCGCCTCGCGGGTGGCGTGGATGTCGGCGCCCTTCAGCTCACCGCTGCGGCGGGCCGCACGGGCCTCCGGGGAGGCGGTGAGGAAGATCTTCAGATCGGCGTCCGGGAGGACGGTCGTACCGATGTCACGGCCCTCGACCACGATGCCGTTCTCGGCGCCGACGGCAAGCGAGCGCTGCAGCTCGGTGATCCGGGCGCGCACCTCCGGCACCGCGCTGACCGCGCTGACCTTGGAGGTGACCTCCTGGGTGCGGATCGGGCCGGACACGTCGACGCCGTCGACCGTGATGGCCGGGGCGGCCGGGTCGGTGCCGGAGACGATCTCCGGCTTGCCCGCGACGGCGGCGACGGCGGTCGGGTCCTCCAGGTCGATGCCGTTGTTCACCATCCACCAGGTGATCGCCCGGTACTGGGCACCGGTGTCCAGGTAGCTCAGGCCGAGCTGTGCGGCGACGGCCTTCGACGTGCTCGACTTGCCCGTGCCGGAGGGGCCGTCGATCGCGACGATCACGGGCTTGGCGGTCGGGGCGGCGCCGTTTTCCACGGAGGGACACCTTCCTGGTGCGGTGTGGGCGGGTGCGGGGGCGAGAGCGCCCTGCACAAGGTTACTGGGTGCGGGTCACTCGTCCGGCCCTGCGGGCGCGGGCGCGGACATCGGCGGGCTACTGCCGCAGGGCCCACCCGCGCTCCCGGAGGGCGGCCGTCAGCACCGGTACCGCCTTCGGCTCCACCATCAGCTGCACCAGACCGGCCTGCTGCCCCGTCGCATGCTCGATCCGCACGTCCTCGACGTTGACCCCGGCCCGTCCCGCGTCGGCGAAGATACGGGCCAGCTGCCCCGGCTGGTCGTCGATCAGGACCGCCACGACCTCGTAGACCCGCGGAGCGGACCCGTGCTTGCCGGGTACCCGCACCTGGCCCGCGTTCCCGCGGCGCAGCACGTCCTCGATGCCGGCGGTGCCCTCGCGCCGCTTGTCCTCGTCGGAGGACTGCAGGGCGCGCAGTGCCTCGACGGTCTCGCCCAGGTCGGCGGCCACGTCGGAGAGCAGGTCGGCGACCGGGCCCGGGTTGGCGGACAGGATGTCGATCCACATGCGCGGGTCGGAGGCGGCGATCCGGGTCACGTCCCGGATGCCCTGCCCGCACAGCCGTACGGCGGCTTCCTCGGCGTTCTCCAGACGTGCGGCGACCATGCTGGACACCAGGTGGGGCATGTGGGAGACGAGGGCGACGGCGCGGTCGTGGGCGTCGGCGTCCATGACGACCGGCACCGCCCGGCAGTGCGAGACCAGCTCCAGGGCGAGGTTCAGCACCTCGGTGTCGGTGTCCCGGGTCGGGGTGAGCACCCAGGGACGGCCCTCGAAGAGGTCGGCGCTCGCGGCCAGCGGGCCGGACTTCTCCCGGCCGGACATGGGGTGGGTGCCGATGTACGCCGCCAGGTCCAGACCGAGCGCCTCCAGCTCGCGGCGCGGGCCGCCCTTGACGCTCGCCACGTCGACATAGCCGCGGGCCACACCGCGGCGCATGGCGTCGGCGAGGACGCCGGCCACATGGGCGGGCGGGGCGGCCACGATCGCCAGGTCGACCGGGCCCTCGGGGGCCTCGTCGGTGCCGGCGCCCAGCGCGGCGGCCGTACGGGCCTGCTGGGGGTCGTGATCGGCGAGGTGGACGGTGACGCCGCGCTGGACGAGGGCCAGGGCGGCGGAGGTGCCGATGAGGCCGGTGCCGATGACGAGTGCGGTTCTCACGGTGCGATGTCCCCCCGCAGGGCGGCCGCGGCGCCGGGGCAGACGCGGCTCATGCCGGCTGCGACCTGCTCGTCCCTGTGTCCGGCCGCGTCCCGCCCGACCGGGACGGCCGCCCGGACCGCTCGTACCGCCACGGCGCTGCTCCCTGCTGACGTGCGGATCTTTTCTTGGTCCGTCCAGCGTAGTCAGCACGCGCGCACGAAGCGCACGGCGCCCGACCGCTGAGACGATGCGGGGAATCCGGTATTCACCGAATTCGACGTGTTGTACGGAGGTCGGCATGACTGAGGGCGCGACGCGGCGCACGGTTCTGGCGACGGGTGCGGCGGCGGTCCTCGCACCCGTCGCGGCATGCGGTGGCGGCGCCACCACGAGCGCCGGCGAGGAGCTGGCCAGTACCAGTGACATCCCGGAGGGTGGCGGCAAGATCTTCAAGGACAAGAAGGTCGTCGTCACCCAGCCCAAGAAGGGTGACTTCAAGGCCTTCTCGGCGATCTGCACGCACTTGGGCTGCACGGTGAGCACGGTCGCGAACGGCACGATCAACTGCCCCTGCCACGGCAGCAAGTTCCACATCGGGGACGGTTCGGTGGCCCACGGTCCGGCGAAGCGGCCGCTGCCCAAGGAGTCGATCAAGGTGGAGGGAAATTCGATCAAACTGACGTGAGGGGTCGGCGTACGCTCCCGGCATGCAGCCCGAGACCCTGGTACGCGACCACACCGTCTACGCCTGCGTCATGGGTTCCCGGGCCTTCGGCCTGGCCACGGACACGAGCGACACCGACCGGCGGGGTGTGTTCCTCGCCCCCACCCCCCTCTTCTGGCGGTTCGAGAAGCCGCCGACGCATGTGGAGGGGCCGGGCGAGGAGCAGTTCTCCTGGGAGCTGGAGCGGTTCTGCGAGCTGGCGCTGCGCGGCAACCCGAACATCCTGGAGTGCCTGCACTCCCCGCTGGTGGAGCGGCTGGACGACACCGGCCGGGAGCTGCTGTCCCTGCGCGCGGCCTTCCTCTCCCGCCGGGCCCACGACACCTTCACCCGCTACGCCCTCGGCCAGCGCAGGAAACTGGACGCCGACATCCGTACGCACGGCGCCCCGCGCTGGAAGCACGCCATGCATCTGCTGCGCCTGCTGATGAGCGCCCGGGACCTGCTGCGCACGGGCGAGCTGCGGCTCGACGTCGGCGACCGGCGCGAGCCCCTGCTCGCGGTGAAGCGGGGCGAGGTCCCCTGGGCCGAGGTCGAGAGGTGGATGGCCCGGCTCGGGACGGAGACGGAGCAGGCCCTGCACCGCACGCCGCTGCCGCCCGAACCTGACCACGCGCGCGTGGCCGACTTCCTGTTCCGGGTGCGCCGGGACTCAGCCGTCCAGGCGCACGCGGACCACGAGGTCGTGCAGGGCGTCGTACGCACCGGGCGCGTCGGGCAGGGCTGAGGCGGCCTGTGCCTCGTCGAGCTCGGCGTGCAGCCGCTCCACGTCGGCCTCCACGCGCGCGTGCGGGACATCCGCGCTGCCGTGCTCCCGCTCCGCCTTGGCGGCGATCAGCTCGGGCAGATAGCCGGGGGCGTCGAGCTGGTCCAGCAGCGTGGGCAGATGGGCCTGGACCTCGCCGCTGCGCATGAGGTGGATGCCGGTGAGCAGCACCCGGAACGTGTAGAGCAGCGGCTTGAGTTCGCCGGTCTTCTCGAACAGCCGCCACTGGGTCACCGCGAATCCCCGGTAGTGGTGGGCGTGGTGGCTGGTGAGGACGCCGGGGGCGAGCGCGGCCAGCTCCCGGTGCGTGTCCCCGGTGTGCACGACCAGCGGCGAGAGCAGCTGCTCCAGCACATAGCCGTTGCGGCGCAGCATCAGCCGTACGAACTTGCGCAGATCGTGGGTGACGAGGTCCAGTTCGACGCCGTAGCGCACCCAGGCCCGGGAGCGGGTCTCCTCCGGCTCGCGCAACCCGACGAGGTCGGCCGCCGGGAGCAGATGGACGCCCCGCAGGTCCACGTCGGAGTCCTGCGAGGGGAAGCCGTACAGATGGGCTCCGGACACGGTCGCGAACAGCAGGGGGTCGGGCTGCTCCGCGACCACGGGCTTCAGGTCGATGTCGAGGTCGTCGATCATGGGGCTAAGCGTCCCAGAGCGTGCCCAGCGCCGACAGATCGCCCCGGTACTCGATCCGCTCGGTCCAGTCGGCCGGCCAGGCCTCCTCGCCCAGCCACGCGCCCGCGAAGGCGCCGGTGAGGCAGGCGACGGAGTCGGAGTCGCCGGAGGAGCAGGCGGCCCGGCGCAGGGCGGTGACAGGCTCGTCGGGAAAGAGCAGGAAGCACAGCAGTCCGGTGGCGAGGGCCTCCTCGGCGATCCAGCCCGCGCCGGTGGCCAGGCACGGGTCGGTCTCCGGTGAGACGGTCCGCACGGCCTGCTGGAGGCGGTCGAGGACGGCGAGGCACTCGTCCCAGCCGCGCGCTATGAAGTGCTCGGGGCTGGGGTCCTGGGCGCGGGTCCACAGGTCGCCGAGCCAGGTGTGGTCGTAGTGCGTGCGGTGGTCGAGGGCGTATGAGCGCAGCTGTCCGACCAGACCCGTCGGGTCGGTGCCCTGGGCGAGCAGGCGGACGGCGCGGGCGGTGAGGTCCGAGGCGGCGAGCGCGGTCGGGTGGCCGTGGGTGAGCGCGGACTGCAACTGGGCGGCGCCGGCGCGCTGTTCGTCGCTCAGGCCGGGGGCGAGGCCGACGGGAGCGACCCGCATGTTGGCACCGCAGCCCTTGGAGCCGACCTGACTGGCGTCCTGCCAGAGTCGGCCCTCCTCCTTCAGCAAGGCGCACGCGGTAAGGCAGGTGCGGCCCGGGGCGCGGTTGTTCTCCGGCGAGTGGTACCAGTCCACGAACTCCGCGCGCAGCGGCCGCTCCAGGCGCTTGGGCGCGAGGTATCCACGCTCCATGGCCGTCCTGAGCCCGCGTCCCACGGCGAGGGTCATCTGCGTGTCGTCGGAGACGAAGGCGCGCTTGGGCAGCCCCATCTCCCGCCAGGGCCCGCACTTGGCGAGGATCGACGGTACGTCGTCGAACTCGGCCGGGAAGCCGAGGGCGTCCCCGAGGGCGAGGCCCAGGAGTGCCCCGGTGGCGGCGCGCTTGGACATAGGATCACCATCCCCCTTTATCGTCACCCTGACAATAAAGAGGGATGGTGATCGCGGCAAGGCGTTTTGTACGCCGGCTTAGAGGTCGACTTCCTTCATGAGCATCCCGACCTCGGTGTTGGACAGGCGCCGCAGCCAGCCCGACTTCTGGTCGCCGAGGGTGATCGGACCGAAGGCGGTGCGGACCAGCTTCTCGACCGGGAAGCCGGCCTCGGCCAGCATGCGCCGCACGATGTGCTTGCGGCCCTCGTGCAGGGTCACCTCGACCAGGTAGTTCTTGCCGGTCTGCTCCACGACCCGGAAGTGGTCCGCGCGCGCGTAACCGTCCTCCAGCTGGATGCCGTCCTTCAGTCGCTTGCCAAGGTCGCGCGGGATCGGGCCGACGATCGCCGCGAGGTAGGTCTTCTTCACGCCGTACCTGGGGTGGGTCAGACGGTGCGCCAGCTCACCGTGGTTGGTGAGCAGGATGACGCCCTCGGTCTCGGTGTCCAGCCGGCCGACGTGGAAAAGCCGCGTCTCACGGTTGGTGACGTAGTCCCCGAGGCACTGCCGCCCCTCCGGGTCCTCCATCGTGGAGACGACACCGGCGGGCTTGTTCAGCGAGAAGAACTGGTACGACTGCGTCGCGACCGTCAGGCCGTCGACCTTGACCTCGTCCTTCTCCGGGTCGACCCGGCGGCCCTGCTCCAGGACGATCTCGCCGTTGACCTCCACGCGCGCCTGCTCGATCAACTCCTCGCAGGCCCGCCGCGAGCCGTAGCCGGCGCGCGCGAGGACCTTCTGCAGCCGCTCGCCCTCCTGCTCGGCGCCCGGGAAGGTCTTGGGCAGCTTGATGTCCTTCTTGCCGGCGTAGCGCTCCCGGTTGCGCTCCTCGGCGCGCGCCTCGTACTCACGCGAGCGGGCGGGGGCCGTACGGCCGCGCCCGCCGCTCTCCTGGGGCTGCTTGGGGCCGCCCTTGGCGCCGCCGCGGGCCGCGCCGCCGCGCCCGGACTTGGGGCCGTCCTTCGAGGCGGCCGGGCCCACGTCGTAGCGGCGCTCCTCGGGGCGGGGCTTGCGGGGACGGCCCTGCCCCTGTCGCTCGTCCCGGTTGTTGCCGGCGCCGCGGTAGTTACCGCGCCCGCCGCTGTTCCTGCCGCTGCCGCTGCTTCGCATCAAGGTTTCCGTCTTAGTCGTCTGCGTCCTGAGCACCGGGCGCGTCGGGCGCGTCCGGGTCGAACGACGGGACCCCTTCCTGGGTCTCGGCCTCGATCGCCTCCGCCTCCGGGAGGAAGGGCGCGAGCTCCGGAAGCTCGTCCAGGCCACGCAGGCCCATCCGCTCCAGGAAGTAGTTCGTCGTCCTGTACAGGATCGCACCTGTTTCGGGTTCCGTGCCCGCCTCCTCGGCCAGACCCCGTTGCAGGAGGGTGCGCATCACACCGTCGCAGTTGACTCCGCGTACCGCGGAGACACGGCTGCGGCTGACCGGCTGGCGGTAGGCGACGACCGCGAGGGTCTCCAGCGCGGCCTGGGTGAGCCGGGCGGTCTGGCCGTCCAGGACCAGCCGCTCGACGGCGGGCGCGTAGTCGGCGCGGGTGTAGAAGCGCCAGCCGCCCGCGACGAACCGCAGCTCGAAGCCGCGGCCCTGCACGGTGTACTCGTCGGCCAGCTCCCGCAGCGCGTCCGCCACCTGCCGCCGCGGCCGCTCCAGCAGCTTGGCGAGGTGCTCCTCGGTCGCGGGCTCGTCCACGACCATGAGCATGGCCTCCAGGGCGGGCTTGAGGGCGAGATCGGCGACGCCGCGCAGCCCCGGGGAGAGCTCTGTGGTCTCGCTCATACCTTCTTGTCCTCCTTCTTGTCCTCCTTGGGCTGCTCCGGCGGCCGGTCGAACTCGTCGGTGACCATCGGTGCGGTGTCGGTGTCCCCACCGGTCCAGCGCACGAGCAGCTCGCCGAGCGCGGTCTCCTGTTCCAGGGCGACGGCCTTCTCGCGGTACAGCTCCAGCAGGGCGAGGAAGCGGGCCACGACGGTGAGGGTGTCGTCGGTGTCCCCGACCAGCGCCCGGAAGCTGGCCTCGCCCAGCTCCTTCAGCCGCGCGACCACGATTCCGGCCTGCTCCTGCACGCTGACCAGCGGGGCGTGGATGTGGTCGACGTAGACCTGTGGCTTGGGCTTGGGCTGCATCGCCTTGACCGCGAGCCTGGCGAACCCCTCGGGGCCGATACTGATGACGACCTCGGGCAGCAGCTCGGCGTGGTGCGGTTCCAGGCCGACGGTACGGGGCCAACGCCGGGCTTCCTCGTCGAGCCGCCGGTTGAAGATGTCCGCGATCTGTTTGTACGCGCGGTACTGCAGCAGCCGGGCGAACAGCAGGTCCCGCGCCTCCAGCAGCGCCAGGTCGGCCTCGTCCTCGACCTCGGCGGCGGGCAGCAGCCGGGCCGCCTTCAGATCGAGCAGCGTGGCGGCGACGACAAGGAACTCGGTCGTCTGATCCAGGTCCCAGTCGGGCCCCATGGCCCGGATGTGCGCCATGAACTCGTCGGTGACCTTGGAGAGGGCGACCTCCGTGACGTCCAGCTTGTGCTTGGAGATCAACTGAAGGAGCAGGTCGAAGGGCCCCTCGAAGTTGGCGAGCCGCACCTTGAAAACACCGTCGACGGAGCCCTGGGCCTCCACGGCCTCTCCGGGTCCAGCGGCTACGGGAGCTTTGGGCCCGGCGACCACGAGCGCTTCCGGCACGCCCGGCGCGAGAGCTTCCGGCCCGACGACCGCGAAGGCCTCCGACCCGGCGGCCACCAGCACCTCCGGCACGGCGGGCACGGACCCATCGGAGTCGGCAGCTGCGGGCGCTTCCGGGTCGCCGGCTACGGGATCTGCCGACTCGGTGGCCACCAGCGCTTCCGGCACGGCGGGCGCGGACCCATCGGAGTCGGCAGCTACCGGCACGTCCGGCCCGGCAACTGCGAAAACCTCCGACCCGCCGGCCACCAACACTTCCGGCCCGGCGGGCACAGACCCATAGGAGTCGGCACCTACGGGCGCTTCCGGGTCGCCGGCTACGGGATCTGCCAGCTCGGTGGCCACCAGCGCTTCCGGCACGGCGGGCACGGACCCATCGGAGTCGGCGGCTACCGGCACGTCCGGCCCGGCAACTGCGAAAACCTCCGGCCCGGCGGCCACCAACACTTCCGGCACAGCGGGCACGGACCCATCGGAGTCGGCAGCTGCGGGCGCTTCCGGGTTGCCGGCTGCGGGAGCTTCCGGCCTGGCAACGGCGAAAGCCTCCGGCCCGGCGGGCACAGACCCATGGGAGTCCGCGCCTACGGGCGCTTCCGGCGCGGCGGGCGCGGAGCCGTCGGAGTCGGGAGCTGCAGGAGGTTCGGGCTCGGTGGCTGCGGGGGCTTGCGGCTCGGCGGGTGTCGGTTCTTCGGGGGGCGCGGGCGGCGGTTCCCCGGGTGGGATGGCAGCGGATGCCTCTTCCGGCAGGCCGTCGGGCTCACTCGCCTGCGCCGGAACCTCGGCCTCAGCCATCGGCTCGCTCTCCGGCGCAGCCGGCGGAGCTACACGCGGAGCCCCTGGACCCCGCCCCAGCGCACGCCGGCGGCCGGCGCCGGCGCCGGCGCCGGGGAGGGGAACGTCGTTCGAGGTCATAGCCCCCGCAGGCTACCCCTACCGCCCCCGCAGCCGGCGTACGAGGATGCTCGCGTCCCCGCGGGACTCCAGGTCGGCCAGGACCACGGCCACCGCCTCGCGGACGATGCGCCCGCGGTCGACGGCGAGCCCGTGCTCGCCGCGCAGCACCAGACGGGCGTGTTCGAGGTCCATCAGCTCCTCGGCCGACACATACACCGTGATCTTCTCGTCGTGCCGCTCGCGCCCACTGGGCCGCCGCGCCGCCGCCCGCCCCCGCTTCCGCGGCGCCGCGGCGGAGGGCTCACCAGAACCGTCCTGCGCCGCCTGCCGCCGCGCCGGGCGGGTGCGGGACTCGCCGGCCCCGTCCTGCTCGGCCTCCGCCGCGGCATGCTCCGCGCCCTCGCCGTCACCGCCCTGGACCGGCACCGACGGCGGTGCGTCCTCCGCGGCGGCCGCGCCGTCGCTCTCCCCCGCGGGAGCCGGGACCCGGGCCTCACCGTTGGCCGAGCGGCGGGGAGTCGACGGCTGCAGTGCCGTCCCCCCTGTCGTACGGAAGAGTTCGTCGGCCCCGGGCAGACTCACTCGGCGTGACACCGGGCGAGCACCTCCCTGGCGAGCTGGCGATAGGCGGCGGCACCGACGGAGTTGGAGGCGTACGTGGTGATCGGCTCACCGGCGACCGTGGTCTCCGGGAAGCGCACCGTGCGGCCGATGACCGTGTGGTACACGTGGTCGTCGAACGCCTCGACCACACGGGCCAGGACCTCACGGCTGTGGACCGTGCGCGAGTCGTACATCGTGGCGAGGATGCCGTCCAGTTCGAGCTCGGGGTTGAGCCGCTCCTGGACCTTCTCGATGGTCTCGGTCAGCAGAGCCACACCGCGCAGGGCGAAGAACTCGCACTCCAGCGGCACGATCACCTTGTGAGCGGCCGTCAGGGCGTTGACGGTGAGCAGACCGAGCGAGGGCTGACAGTCGATCACGATGTAGTCGTAGTCGGGCATCAGCGGCTTCAGGGCGCGCTGCAGCGTCGACTCACGGGCCACCTCGGAGACCAGCTGGACCTCGGCGGCCGACAGGTCGATGTTGGACGGCAGCAGGTCCATGTTGGGGACCGCGGTCTTCAGCAGGACCTCGTCCGCGGACATGCCCCGCTCCATGAGCAGGTTGTAGACCGTCAGGTCGAGTTCCATCGGGTTGACGCCGAGACCCACCGACAGCGCGCCCTGCGGGTCGAAGTCCACGAGCAGCACGCGCCGGCCGTACTCCGCGAGCGCGGCACCCAGGTTGATGGTCGACGTGGTCTTGCCGACGCCGCCCTTCTGGTTGCACATCGCGATGATCTTCGCGGGGCCGTGGTCGGTCAGCGGGCCCGGGATCGGGAAGTACGGCAGCGGGCGTCCGGTCGGGCCGATGCGCTCACGGCGCTGGCGGGCCGCGTCGGGCGCGAGCGTGGCCGCGTACTCCGGATCGGGCTCGTACTCGGCGTCGGGGTCGTAGAAGTGCCCCTCGGGCAGTTCGTCGTAGTCGGCGAATTGGTTGTGGGGCGCGCCACTTCCGTCGCCGGCCATGGCGTTCACGTGATGGCCATCCATGCTCTGGGGTGCTGTCCGGGCCGTCTGCGGACCCGGACTCTGGTGGGCTGCGAAGGTGCGCACAGCTACGGAGCCGACAGCCTCGAATCCCGCGGGGCCCTGGCCCCGTGCAGGCATTCCTGGTTGACCACCCCCGGGAGAAAATGTCGACTCATTCACAAGTCGTCTTACCTCCTTGGTGACCAGGAAACTTCTAGACAAGGTCAGCGTGGCACCATGCCGACGGTTGGCGACTCTATGGCGTGTCGGCGGTCCGCAGCAACACAATCCGCCGGACCCGGCAGGATGTGTCGGCAATGAAACATCTCGCTGTCAAGGGCGTACGGCCGTCGCACAGCAGGTTTCACCGGTGTACGAATCGGTCCAAGGGTTGCGTTCGAGGCGAGTTGACCAAGAGTCGCCAAGTGACCATACACACATCCGGCCGGACCTTGTCGGGCAAGGTCCGGCCGGTTGCGCGCTGTTGACGAGTCGTGTTGACGAATCGCCTTTTGCCTCAGCCGAGCAGGGTCTCCAGCTCCACGTGCTCCAGGCCGTGGGCCTCGGCGACCTCCTTGTAAACGACCTTGCCGTCATGGGTGTTGAGACCCTTGGCGAGCGCGGCGTCGCGGCGCAGCGCCTCGGCCCAGCCGTTGTTGGCGAGGGAGACGATGTAGGGCAGCGTCGCGTTGGTGAGGGCGTTGGTGGAGGTGTTGGGCACCGCGCCGGGCATGTTGGCGACGCAGTAGAAGACCGAGTTGTGCACCTGGAAGGTCGGCTCGGCGTGCGTCGTCGGGTGGGAGTCCTCGAAGCAGCCGCCCTGGTCGATCGCGATGTCGACAAGGACACTTCCGGGCTTCATGCGGGCCACCAGCTCGTTGGTGACCAGCTTCGGGGCCTTGGCCCCCGGGATGAGGACCGCGCCGATGACGAGGTCGGCGTCGAGGACGGCCTTCTCCAGCTCGAAGGAGTTGGACATGATCGCCTTGACCTTCGTACCGAAGATCTTGTCGGCCTCGCGCAGCTTGTTGATGTCACGGTCGAGCAGGGTCACCTCGAAGCCCATGCCGACGGCGACCTGGGTGGCGTTCCAGCCGGAGACACCGCCGCCGATGACGACGGCCTTGGCCGGGGTCACCCCGGGGACACCACCGGGCAGCACGCCACGGCCGCCGGCCGCGCGCATCAGGTGGTAGGCGCCGACCTGCGGGGCCAGCCGGCCAGCGACCTCGGACATCGGGGCCAGCAGCGGCAGGGCGCGGTTGGGCAGCTCGACGGTCTCGTAGGCGATGGCCGTGGTGCCGGACTCGATGAGCGCGTCCGTGCACTCCTTGGAGGCGGCCAGGTGCAGGTAGGTGAAGAGGATCTGGTCCTTGCGGAGACGGTGGTACTCCTCCGCGATGGGCTCCTTCACCTTCAGCAGCAGGTCGGCGGTGGCCCACACCTCGTCGGCGGTGTCCAGGATCGCGGCACCGGCGGAGACGTACTCCTCGTCCGTGATCGAGGAGCCGAGGCCGGCGCCCCGCTCGATGACGACCTGGTGGCCGTTGCGCACCAGCTCGTGCACACCGGCGGGGGTGATGGCCACCCGGAACTCGTTGTTCTTGACCTCGCGGGGGATGCCGACCTTCACGTCGATCACGGTCCTTGGCTCAGAGGGTATGGGGGTGCTTTACAGACGTACCCAGACATGCAAGGGCATACCGGGAGACACCGCAGGAGAACGTGCGGCAGAGCCAGTTTAATGAAGGTGTTCCGACTGTCTAGCCTTTCATTGCATCAATCTTCGCTGGATGCACTGCGGATTTCGCAGGCATCGGTGTCCTGTTTGGGGCTTGCCTCGCCCTCCGAGCCCTCCTCGTCCAGCATGCGCCCGGCCTTCGCGCGGTGCAGACGGGCGGCAGCCGGGTCCCCCAGGTGCTCGAGGGTGTCGGCGAGCCGGAGGTGCAGCGCGGCCTGCAACCGGAGGTCCTGGGCGCGGCGCGCGCACTCCACCGCCTCGTGGCAGGTGTGCAGGGACTCCTCGAACCGTCCCGCGTACTCCTGCACCCGGGCCAGCTCGCTCAACGCCCGTGCATGGGCGGCGACATCGCCGCTCCTGCGGTAGCCCGCCACGGCGGCGCGCCAGCTCCGCAGGGCCTCGCCGTAGCGGCCCGCGTAGGTGTGGGCGGTGGCGATCCGGCCGTACAGCCGGGCGGCCTGCTCGGGCTCGCCGCGCGCCAGCCGCTCGGCGAGGGCCCGGCCGAACCAGTCCGTGGCCCGGTCGTAGTCCCCGAGTTCCTGGTAGGCACCACCTACGGATTCCATTGCGCGACCGGCGGCGTACGGGTCATTTGCTCTGCGTCCGGCGTCCAGAGCCGACCGATATCGTGCCAGCGCGCCCCGGGTACGGCCGGTCCGCGCGTCCACGTCGCCCAGGTTCAGCAGGGCCGCGGCCTGCTCCCGGTACAGCCCGCGGCGCTCGGCGACATCCAGGACCAGGCTGTGCACCTCGTACAGGTCGGCCGCCGCGGCCTGCGTGCCGACATGCGCCACCATGGCCCTGACCAACTGGGACATCAGCCGTCGGGCGAGGGTGTCCAGCTCGCCGTCGGCCACCGCCAGCCGTGCGCACGCGAGCAGCGCGGAGCGCCGGATGCGCAGCCAGTCGGCGGCGGCCCTGGGATTGGGGAAGCGCACCTCGCGGGGCATCGCGCTCAGCCTCTCCCGGGCCTGCGTATTGTCCGTCTCGGTGATCGCCCGGCAGGACTGCAGCAGCCGGACGGTCCGCTCCAGCATCCGGGCCCGGGCCAGTTGCAGCTCCGCGGGCCGTTCCTGGCTCTCGGCGCGAGCGCGCAGCAGCGGTTGCAGGCAGCCGGGGACGTCGTACTGGGGCAGCGGGGAGTCCACCGCGCGCAGCAGGCCGAGGGCGACGAACTCGTCCAGGAAAGCGCGGGCGGCGCTCACCGAGCAGCCGGCGAGGGCCGAGGCGGTGTGCGGGTCGATCAAACCGGCCGGGGCGAGGGAGAGCAGCCGCAGTATCCGGGCGGCCGGGCCGGGCAGGTCACCGAGGACGTGCCGGAAGACACGGGCGAGCGGGGTGCCGTCAGGGCCCTCGTCGGCCGCCGTGTGCAGCCGTTTGGCGAGGTCGGAGACGGCGGCCTTGGGGTGGGCTGCGAGCCAGCCGCCGGCCAGCACGAGGGCGGTCGGATGGCCATGGCAGGCCTCGACCAGGCTCTCGGCGGCGCGTGGGTCGACCGTGATGCGGACGGTGCCGGTGTAGCGGGTGAGGAGTTCCACCGCCGACTTGGTGTCCAGGCCGCCCAGGGTGCAGGGGCGGACGTCCGCGATGCCGGTGAGGGGGCCCGAGGAGACGGCCACCACCAGGCAGGCCGGGGCCTGCGGCAGCAGCGCGTCGACCTGCTCGGCGCCGGCCGCGTCGTCCAGGAGCAGCAGGGCGCGCCGGTCGGCGAGGGCGGTGCGCAGCGCCTCGGTGAGGTCGTCCTCGGCGGCGCCGGCCGGGGCCGGCAGCTCCAGCGCGGCGAGCAGCTCGCGGGCGGCGCGCCCGACGGGGACGGGGGTGCCGTCGGGCTCGCTGAGCCGGGCCCGCAGCACCCCGTCCGGGTATCGGCCCTCGATCTGCCGGACGAGTTCCTCGGCCAGGGCGGTCCGGCCGGACCCTGGACGGCCCGCGATCAGCAGCACACGCGCGCGTGGCGCCTTGCGGCCGGAGAGCGTGTCCAGTCCCGCGCGCTCGATGTCCGCGCACAGCTCCTTCAACTCCCTTGTGCGGCCCAGGAAGTGGTCTTGTGTACCCTCGTGCGCCGACAGTCGCACGCCGTCCGTGTCCACCGCCTGATCCGTCACGGGCCACACTCCCGTCCCACCGCACGCGCAAGCCCGCCGGATCTTCCGCTACGGGCGTGCAAGAGCCTAGTTCACGCCCTGCGAGGTGCCGTGACGAGCGCGACGGACGGATCCCCTGATCGGATCAGCCGATCGTCACACCAGTACACCGATCGACCGCGGTCCCGGACGCCGGGCGCGGATCGGGAACGGGGTCACGGGTGCGGCCAAGGATGGGGCGACGAGCGCGGCCTTGGACCGAGCGCTGGGTGCGGCCTGGACCGGGTGACGGGCGGGGCGCAGGACCAGACCACGGGCGCACGCGGCACAGGACCGGGCGACGACTGCGACTCAGGGCCACACCACAGGCACGGCCCGGGACCAGGCCACGGGCACGGCTCAGGACCGGACCCCGGGCGCCGACCCAGAACCGGGCGACGGCTGCGGCTCAGGACCGGACCAGGGGCGCTGACGGGACCAGGCGACAGGCGCGGCCCAGAACCGGAGCACGGGCGCTGCGCAGAACCGGGCCACGGCTAAAGCTCAGGACCGGACCACGGGCGCGGACCGGTACCAGGCGACGGGCGCGGCCCGACCACAGCCGCGGCCCTGGGCCAGGTCGCGGCTGCTGGTCAGGACTGGAAGGGGCGGGCCGGCCAGGGGGCGTCGGCCGGGCGGAGCGCGTCGAGGCCGTCGCCGCCGCGCGCGGCCACCAGGGAGAGGACGCCGACGACCAGGCAGTTGTTGTGCACATCGCCGGCCAGGACCCGGCGCACCAGTTCTTCGACCGGCACGCGTGCGTGCTCCATGTCGGTCTCCTCGTGCTCCGCCTCGAACCGCTCGCCCTCCGCCTCGGAAAGATCGCGGGCGAGGAAGATCCGTACGGCCTCGTCGCAGCCGCCGGGTGTGGTGTAGACGTCGGTCAGCACCCGCCAGTCCTCGGCCTTGACGTGCGCCTCCTCGTACAGCTCACGCTGGGCGGCGTGCAGCGGGTTCTCCCCGGGCACGTCGAGCAGACCGGCCGGGATCTCCCACAGCTTGTGCCGTACCGGGTGGCGGTACTGGTTGATCAGCAGCACCCGGTCCTCCTCGTCCAGGGCGAGCACGGCGACCGAGCCGGGGTGAACCTGGTAGTCGCGGCGGGCCACCGAGCCGTCGGGCATGACCACGTCGTCCGTGCGGACCGAGGTCTTGTTGCCCACGAAGGGGGTCTCCGTCGCCCGGATCTCCCACTCCTCGGCGGTGTCCTTGATCGTCATGCCCTGTCCTTCCCCAAAACGCCAAGCGGCCGGGGCGCGATCGTTTTGAATGCGCGCGCCCCGGCCACCGTACAACCCTTGTGTTACTTCGAGATCTTCCGCTCGACCGCGGCCTTCACCAGGCCCGCGAACAGCGGGTGCGGACGCGTCGGCCGCGAGCGCAGCTCGGGGTGCGCCTGCGTGGCCACCAGGTAAGGGTGCACGTCGCGCGGGTACTCCACGTACTCCACGAGCTTGCCGTCCGGCGAGGTGCCGGAGAAGAGGATGCCGGCCTTCTTCTCCAGCTCCGCGCGGTAGGCGTTGTTGACCTCGTACCGGTGGCGGTGCCGCTCCTCGACGTACTCCTTGCCGTCGTACACCTCGCGAACGATCGAGCCCTCGGCGAGCTTCGCCGGGTACATGCCGAGGCGCATCGTTCCGCCCATGTCGCCCTCGCCGGCGACGATGTCCAGCTGCTCGGCCATGGTGGAGATGACCGGGTGGCCGGTGGCCGGGTCGAACTCGGTGGAGTTGGCGTCCGGGATGTCGGCCAGGTTGCGCGCGGCCTCGATCACGATGCACTGCAGGCCCAGGCACAGGCCGAGCAGCGGGATCCTGTTCTCGCGGGCGTACTTGATCGCGCCGACCTTGCCGAGCACACCGCGGTCGCCGAAGCCGCCCGGGATGCAGATGCCGTCCACGTCGGACAGCTGGGCCTTGGCGCCGGCCGGGGTCTTGCAGTCGTCGGAGGTGACCCACTTGATCTTCACACGGGCGCGGTTGGCGAAGCCGCCGGCGCGCAGCGCCTCGGTGACCGACAGATAGGCGTCGGGCAGGTCGATGTACTTGCCGACCAGCGCGAGGGTGATCTCGTGGTCAGGGTTGTGGACGCGGTCCAGCAGGTCGTCCCAGGTCGTCCAGTCGACGTCACGGAACGGCAGGTCCAGCTTGCGCACGACGTAGGCGTCGAGGCCCTCGGAGTGCACGACCTTCGGGATGTCGTAGATCGAGCGGGCGTCGGGGCAGGCGACCACGGCGGCCTCGTCGACGTCGCACATCAGCGAGATCTTGCGCTTGATCGCGGTCGGCACCTCGCGGTCGCAGCGCAGCACGATCGCGTCGGGCTGGATACCGATGTTGCGCAGGGCCGCGACGGAGTGCTGGGTGGGCTTGGTCTTCAGCTCGCCGGAGGGCCCGATGTAGGGCAGAAGAGAGATGTGAACCACGAAGACGTTGTCCCGGCCGACCTCGTGGCGGACCTGGCGGACGGTCTCCAGGAAGGGCAGCGACTCGATGTCACCGACGGTGCCGCCCACCTCGGTGATGACGACGTCCACCTCGTCGGTGGCCATGCGCCGGATGCGGTGCTTGATCTCGTTGGTGATGTGCGGGATGACCTGCACCGTGTCGCCCAGGTACTCGCCGCGCCGCTCCTTGGCGATCACCGTCGAGTACACCTGTCCTGTAGTGACATTGGCGGTGCCGTCCAGGTCACGGTCGAGGAAGCGCTCGTAGTGTCCGATGTCCAGGTCGGTCTCGGCTCCATCGTTGGTGACGAACACCTCACCGTGCTGGAAGGGGTTCATCGTGCCCGGGTCGACGTTCAGGTACGGGTCGAGCTTCTGCATCACGACGCGCAGGCCGCGGGCCTTGAGCAGCATGCCCAGGCTGGAGGCGGTCAGGCCCTTGCCGAGCGAGGAGGCGACGCCCCCGGTGACGAAGATGTGCTTGGTCGTCGTGGATTTGGGCGGCATGGCCAAGAGGGGGCTCCCGTGGTCGCTGTCTGTGATGCGGAGCGGCTTCCCGGCCGGAGATCTCGGGGGGCGCCGTCGCTGCGGTTCGGGGGACCCCTTCGTTCTCCTTCGGGGCCCACCGGTCCACGGGCTACCAGGGTATCAGCGCCTGACGCAGATGGCTTCCGGCCACGCTCCGCGCTCGTCCGGGTACGGGGCGGCCCGTCACAGGTGGCAGCACAGGCACGCACAGGTCACATGGTTATCACCCGCTGCTCACCCGTTCGGCCCACACAGGTTGCCGCGAGCGGCGCGCAGATCATCTACGTGCGTCGTATCCTGCTCGGACACTCTCTGCCGAGCCCGGCCGGAACGACGGCACACCCCCGCCTGCACCACCCGGAACAACGTGAGCGCGGCAGTTCGTTGAGCAAAGACTGTCGTGTTGCCCTAGGGATCGGCGGGCTGCTTTGCTTCACCGCTCAACGACGCATAACAACGACCCTTGACCGCACTAGCGACAGCCCCCGTGTGCGGGGGTGACGTGGCCGTTCGACTGGAGTTGCACGTGGCCGGGCGCATCGAAGACTACGCACTCATCGGAGACATGCAGACCGCAGCCCTGGTCTGCCGGGATGGCACGGTGGACTGGCTGTGCCTGCCCCGCTTCGACTCGCATGCCATCTTCGCCGGTCTGCTGGGCACCGAGGAGCACGGCTTCTGGCGGCTCGGGCCGGCCCACGCCGCCGACTGCCCGCCGCCCACGGCCGCCCGGCGGAGCTACCGGGGCGACTCGCTGGTCCTGGAATCTGAGTGGGACACCCCGCGCGGCACGGTGCGCGTGACCGATTTCATGCCCCCACGTGAGGGTGCGCCGCAGCTGATCCGGATCGTGGAGGGCGTCACCGGCCGGGTGCCGATGCGCTCCGCGCTGCGGATGCGGTTCTCCTACGGCCGGGTCATCCCCTGGGTGCACAAGCACGAGGGCCGTACGGTGGCGGTCGCCGGGCCGGACTCGGTGTGGTTCGACACGGAGGCCGAGACCTACGGAAAGTCGCTGACGACGTACGCCGACTTCACGGTCGCCCCGGGTGACCGGATCGCGTTCACCATCTCGTGGCAGCCCTCGCACAAGGAGCCGCCGCCGCTGCCGGAGCCGGAGGCCTCTCTGGAGGCGACGGAGGAGTTCTGGCGCGAGTGGGTCGAGCACTGCACGTACCACGGGCCGTACCGCGAGGCGGTGATCCGCTCCCTGATCACCCTGAAGGCCCTGACGTACGCCCCCACGGGCGGCATCGTCGCGGCCCCGACGACCTCGCTCCCCGAGGACATCGGCGGGGTCCGCAACTGGGACTACCGCTACACCTGGCTCCGCGACGCCGCGATCACCCTGTCCTCCCTGCTGCGCACCGGCTACCGCGAGGAGGCCCGCGCCTGGCGCGAGTGGCTGCTGCGCGCGGTCGCGGGTGACCCGGACAACCTGCAGATCATGTACGGCATCGCCGGCGAGCGCGAGCTGGGCGAGGCCGAGCTGGACTGGCTGCCCGGCTACGAGAACTCGGCCCCGGTCCGGGTGGGCAACGGCGCCGCGCACCAGCTCCAGCTGGACGTGTACGGCGAGGTCACCGAGGCCCTGCACCTGGCGCACATGACGGGCCTGGCCCGCAACGACTACGCCGCCCTGCTCCAGCTGAAGCTGATCCGCTATCTGGAGGACCACTGGCAGGAGCCGGACGAGGGGATCTGGGAGGTGCGCGGCCCCCGCCGGCACTTCGTGCACTCCAAGGTGATGGCCTGGGTCGCGGTGGACCGCACCATCAAGCTGATCGAGTCCGGGGACGCGGACGGCCCGCTGGAGCGCTGGAAGGAACTGCGCGACGACATCCACCGGGACGTCTGCGAGAAGGGCTACGACAAGGAGCGCAACACCTTCACCCAGTCCTACGGCTCCCAGGAGTTGGACGCCTCGCTGCTGCTGATCCCGCAGATGGGCTTCCTGCCACCGGACGACAAGCGGGTGATCGGCACGATCGAGGCGATCCAGCGCGAGCTGTCGACCCCGGACGGGTTCATCCTGCGGTACCCGACGGAAGGCGCCCACGCGGGCGTCGACGGCCTGCCGGGCGACGAGGGCGCCTTCCTGGCCTGCTCGTTCTGGATGGCGGACGACCTGGCGATGATCGGCCGCGTCGACGAGGCCCGCAAGCTGTTCGAGCGGCTCCTCGCCCTGCGCAACGACCTCGGTCTGCTGGCCGAGGAGTGGGACCCGCGGCTGCAACGCCAGGTGGGCAACTTCCCGCAGGCGTTCAGCCATGTGCCGTTGATCGACACGGCGCTGCGGCTGACGGCGTCCGGGGCGTACGGCGGCTGAGCGGCGCCTAGGCTGAACAGCAGCACCCTGTCCGGAAGGGGGCTGCCATGGCTTCCCGTTCCAAGGCGCACGCCGCCCTCGCCGCGCTGCGTGAGGATCTGGCCGGTGACGTCGTCGCCCCGGGGGACGCGGGCTACGACGACGCCCGTACGGTCTTCAACGCGATGATCGACCGGCGCCCAGCAGTGATCGCCCAGTGCGCGAACGTGACCGATGTCGTCCGCGCCGTGCGCTTCGCGCGCGATCTGGATCTGCACATCGCCGTCCGTGGCGGCGGGCAGGGACTGGCGGGCGCCCGGGCCGACGGCGCGCTCGTCGTGGATCTGCGCCGGATGCACGAGGTGACCGTCGACCCGGCGGCCGAGGCGGTCCGGGTCGAGGGCGGGGCCACGACGGGCGACCTGGACCGGGCGACCCAGCCCTGCCGCCTCGCGGCCCCCGGCGCCCGGGCTCCGGACACCGGTGTCGGCGGCTTCGTGCTCGGCGGCGGCACCGGCTGGCTGGACCGCGCCTTCGGCCTCGCCGTCGACAACCTCATCGGCGTGGAGCTGGTGACCGCCGACGCCGAGCGGGTGCACGCCAACGCCGACGAGAACCCCGAACTGTTCTGGGGGCTGCACGGCGCCGGCGGCAACTTCGGCATCGCCACCGCGCTCACCCTGGAGCTGCACGAGATGCCGGAGTTCTCGGTGGCGCTGCTGCTGTGCCGGTCCGAGTCCGGCCCGGACGTGGTCCGCACCTTCCGCGAGATCATCCGCACCGGTCCGGACGAGGTGGGCGGCGCCGTGCTGTACCTGACCGGTCCGCCGGCGGAGTTCGGGCTGCTGTGCGCCGCCCTGCTGACATACGTGGGCAGCGAGGCCGGCCTGCGCAAGCTCGCCGAGCCGCTGCTGGCGCTGCCGCACGAGACGGAGGTGCTCGGCGCCCTGCCGTACGCGGATGTGCAGTGCCTGCTGGAGCCCCCCTGCGGCCTCCGGAACCACTGCTCGGCCGAGTGCCTGACGGACCTCCCCGACGAGCTGGTGGGCCTCTTCCGCGCCCGCGCGGACGGCATGCCCGGGTCGAACGGCAGCCGGCACATGCTCGTCCCGTTGGGCGGTGCCATCGCCGCCGGTCCCCGCGCCTACCCGGTGCCGTACCGGGACACGTCCTGGCTGGTGCACCCCTTCGCCTGCTGGGCGGACCCGGCCGACGACGAGCGGGCGGCGGACTGGGTGCGGGAGGCGTGCGCCGAGATACGGCCCTGGAGCTCCGGTGCCGTCTGCCTCGACCTCGTCGGCGACGAGGGCCCCGAGCGCGTCCGGGCGGGCCTGGGCGCCGGGAATCTGCTGCGGCTGGAGAAGATCAAGCGGCGCTGGGATCCCGACAACGTCTTCCGCTTCAACCACAACATCAAGCCCATCTGACAGGGAGCTGTCCCGAGGGCGTTTACGCAGGTAGCGTCCGCTGCATGGACAGCCGTACGGACAACCGATTCGACACCCAGGGCGCCGGGATCACCGTTCAGCGGGCGCTGGAACTGCCGGGGCTGCGCAGCGGGCTGCCGGAGATCCTGGCGGGTGCCGACCGGCTGGGTCGCACGGTGCGCTGGGTGCACGCGGGCGAGGTACCGAACATCGCCTCGCTGCTCAAGGGCGGCGAGCTGCTGCTCACCACCGGCTACGGCCTCGGCACCCGCCCGGCCGAGCAGCGGGCGTTCGTGCGCACGCTGGCCGAGCGCGGGATCGCCGCCCTGGTGGTGGAGCTGGGCCCGCGCTTCAGCCGGCTGCCCGCGGCCCTGGTGGACACCGCACGCGCCGCCGGGCTGCCGCTGGTCCAGCTGCACCGCGAGGTGCCGTTCGTGACGGTGACCGAGGAGATCCACACCGAGATCGTCAACGGCCACTACGCCCTGCTCCAGCGGGCCGAGGAGGTGCACCGGCGCTGCACGGAGGCGCTGCTGGGCGGCGGCGGGGTGCCGCAGGTGCTGGGCATCCTGGCGGACTTCAGCGGCAACCCGGTGTTCCTGGAGACGGCCGACGGCCGGCTGCTGTACGCGGCCGGGGAGGGGCCCGAGGGCGCGGACCCGCTGCAGGTGTGGGAGGGGCTGCGCGGCCCGCACAAGGACGCGCCGCCGCCCGCCGGTTCCGTGCTGGTGGACGTGCCCGGCGGCGGCCCCGGTACGGCGGGCTCGGTGCGCGCCCGCCTGGTCCTGCTGCCGGTCCGCGCACCGCTCGCCCCGGTGCACCGGATCGCCGCCGAGCGGGCCGCGGGCATCCTGGCCGTGGTGCTGATGCAGGCCCGGCAGGAGGAGGAGCTGGCGGCACGGGGGCGCGGTGACTTCCTCACCGATCTCGCCGAGGGCCGGATCACCGCGGAGGACGCCCCGGCGCAGGCCCGGGTCCTCGGCTTCAAGCCCGGCGACAGCCCGCTGCTGCCGGTGGTGATGCGGCTCGGGGACAGCCTCTCCCCCGGCGGTGGCTGGGCGGTGCTGGCGCGGGCGGTCTCCGAGGAGCTGGCCGCGGTGGGCGTGCCGGTGCTGCTGGGCGTACGGCCGGTGGAGGGCCGGGTGCTGGTGCTGCTGGGGCTGCGCTCGGAGTCGGAGCGTTCGGCGGTCGCCGACCGGGTGGCGGCGGCGCTCAGGGCGGGCGTGGAGCGGGCCGGGATGCGCCGGCCGGGCTCGCCGCCGCCGGTCGTGGTGGTCGGCGTGGCGGGCGGCTGGGCGGCCGCGTCGGCGGGGCTCAGACATGCGGCGGAGACGGCGGCGGCGGCGCAGGGCCTCACGGACCGCCCCTGGTACGACGCCCGCCGCCTCGACATCGACCTGCTGCTGTGGCGGCTGCGCGACCATCCGGACCTCGCCGCGTTCGTGGACCGGGCGATCGGCCCGCTGCGCGACCACGACAACCGGTCCAGGCCCCCGCTGCTGCCGACCCTGCAGACCTATCTGGCGCACGCCGGGCGCAAGGCGGAAACAGCGCGCGAGCTGCACCTCAACCGGCAGACCCTGTACAACCGGCTCGCCCGCATCGGGGAGTTGCTGGGCACCGACCTCGACGACCCGCAGACGGTCCTGGCGTTGAGCCTGGCCCTGCGGGCCCGCCGGCACGTCTCCTGAGCGTGCACGGCCGAGGATGCCTCCTGCCACGGTGAGTTCCGGCCGGACCGCGAGTCCGTTCCGGTGGCCGCCGTCGGGCGTCGTTCGGCGCCTTCACGCCGTCCTCGGGCGCCGCCAGCACCTGTACGGCGGGGCGGCCGACCACCTCCGCGGCGGAGAAGCCGACGAGTCGCTGAGCGGCCTGCGTCCAGCCGACCACCGTCCCGGTCCCGTCCACCACCGCGACGGCAGCGCCGATCAGCTGCCCGGCCGACCGCCCCGCTTCCCGCACGGCCGTCGGAGCCACCTGGTCATCCATGGGCATCGCGATCATCCCTTCGGGCGGGTGCTTCTCGGTCGGCAGGACCCGGCTCGCCGGTGTCGGCGAGGTGATCGAGCCACTCGGCCGGCAGCGCACGCTCGGACTGCGTCAGGGCCGTGGTTCCGCTGTCGCGCAGGGCCTCGCGCAGCGCCGCGGCCCGGCTCACGACGCCCGTCGGCGCCTCGGGCCCGACGTCACCCGTCGTCGTGATCGTTCGCAGTACGTGTTCCAGGACAACTGCCGGCAGTTCGGGATCCCGCTCGGGCGGCGGGGCCGAGATCAGTGACAGCACGAGTCCGACCCCGTTGGCGTGCATGAGCTGAGTCGCGCGCTCCACACTCATGCGAAGCCGGCCGGCGGCGGCCACCCGGGCGATGTTCCGGCGCAGTATCGCAATGGTCTCCAGCCCTGCCGGAAAGTCCCCGCGGTGACGCCCCTCGCCGTACGTCAGTACGTAGCAGCCCGGCCGGGAAAGGCCGAAGCCCACGTGCAGGTCCCAGGGCCGGCGCAGGTCGTCGATCGGGTCGTCGGTCTCTTCGAGGGTCTGCTTCTCGGTGAGGTACTGCTGGAACCCGTAGGCCGCGACCGCGTCGAGTCGCAGACCCACGGTCGCGCCGCCCCTAAGCGAGTGGCCGGGGCTGCGTCAACTCGTCGTAGACGCTGAGCACTTGGGCGACCGTCTCGTCCTCGGTCGGCCAGCCGGCGGCCTGCCGCACCCCGCGCTCCCGCAGCTCCTCCCGGCGCTCCGGGTCCGCGAGGAGGCGTACGACGGTGGACGCGAGCGCATCCGGGTCGCCGTAGGGGACGAGTTCGGCCGCGTCGCCGACGAGGTCGGGGATGCCGCCGACCCGGGTCGCGACGAGCGGCACGCGCGCGTAGAGGGCCTCCTGGGCGAGGACGGACCTCGACTCCCAACTGCTCGTCAGCAGCGCCAGATCGGCGGCGGTCAGCAGCTCGGGCACGTCCTCGCGGGTCCCGATGAGCCGCACCGGCAGCCCCTCGTCCTCGATCCGCCGCTGCAGCGCCGCCCGCAGCGGCCCCTCCCCGGCGATGACGACCAGCGGCACGGGGTCAAGGTCCCGCCAGGCGCGGGCCGCGTCGAGCAGGAGGTCGTAGCCGCGGCGCTGGTCGAGGGAGCCGACCGCGATGAGCAACGGGCGTCCGATGGCGCCGAGTTCGGCCCGGACCTTGGGGCGCAGCCGGTCGGGGTCGTCCAGCGCGACGGGCCGCCGCTGCCCCGGCAGGCCGACGGCGGCGAGCCGGGCGTCCCGCGCCCCCGTGTCCCGGGCCCGGTCCACCAGGTCGGAGCTGGTGCCGAGGACCACGGCCGCCGTGCGCACCACCCGCCGCTCCAGCAGCCGCAGCAGATGCGCCCGCGGCCCCTCCGCCTGGGCCCGGTTGTGCCAGGTGACCACCAGCGGGGTGCGCCGGCCGCTGAGCGCCAGGACGGCCCGGAAGGAGGCGTGCAGGCCGTGCGCGTGCACCAGGTCGGCGTTGGCGCAGGCGGTCCGCAGCGCGGCCACCGAGACGGGATCGCTGCTGCGCGGCACGTGCACGTGCTCGGCACCGGCGCCGGTGAAGTCGTAGGCGCGGTCGGCCTCGACAGGGGCGCACACCGTGACCCGTACGCCCCTCGCGACGAGCCCCTCGGCCAGCGAGCGCACATGCGCGCTGCTGCCGGCATTGCCTCCGCCCAGCACCTGCACGGTGCGCAGCGGCGACTGGCCGCGCGGTGCGTTGCTGCTCAGGGGGCTCACGTGGCCGGGACTCCTGGTTCGGCGTGGGCGGTCACGAGGAAACGTACAGAACGTAGCGGGCTCTGGGGGGCGGAAGGACATACCCCGCGCGCCTCCCGCGCGGACCGTGTGCCCTCAAGCATGCCAGGGGGAACGGCGGTTACGGGAAACCCAGAGGGCGCACCCGGCGGCGGGCCGGGGGCAATGCGCCGGAGCATGTCACCCACACGAGTGAGGAACACCGCCGCACGACCGAACGCCGTGCGACCGCGTCCGACAAGGTCAGAGGCTCACCGCGGCCGCGCCCACGCACTCACCCGATCCCCGTGCACGGCGGCGACGACGACCGCGACGGCGTGCGCGAGCAGTCCCGCGCGCCGGTTGCCCGCCACCGCGGCCGCCCCCAGAGCGGCGCCGGGCGCGTGCGCCCCCGTGTCCCCGATCATCACGCGCTCTGCGAGGTCGTCGGGCAGGACAGCAGCGGCGCCGCCCATCGCGACGGCCGACAGCTCGGCCCCGGGCCCCTTCCGCAGCAGCCCCGGCGCGCCGAGCGCGAGCACGGCACCGGCGGCCCGCCCCGGCCGTACGTCGACGAGGTTCACCAAGTGCGCGGTACCGGCGATCACGACCCCGGCGAGCACCTTGTCCAGCACCCGCTCCTTCAGCGCCGCCCCCGCGACCAGCCCGGCAGCCGAGATCCCGAACAACTTCACGGCCCCGCTGGTGAGCTCGCCGTCCCGCAGCGCCCGCAGATGCGCCCGGAATCCCCGCCGGTCGTCCCCGGCGACATCGTCGTACGCCCCGCAGACCCCGGCGGCGAGCACGGCGAGCCCGGCCTCGGGACGCACCCGCGCGGCGGCGACGGCCGCGCCGAGCACCGCGGCGGGCCCGGCGTACAGCTCGACGGTGCGCCCGGCGTGGTTCTTCCGCTGCCAAAGCTCCCGCCCGCCCGGCGCGGCCTCGCGCAGCAGGGCCAAGCCGGCCCGGGTGAGCGCGGCGGACAGCAGGAGGGAGCGGGACGTGCGCTTGGCGATCATCCCGCCACCCTGGAACCCGAACCCGGCTACAGGTCCGCCCTGGCCGTCGCGAGCAGTTCCTCCGCGTGGGCGCGGGCCGTCTCGGAGTCCTCCTGACCGGCCAGCATCCGGGAGAGTTCGCGGACGCGCTCCTCGCCCTCCAGGACCTTGACGCCGGAGCGGGTGACCGAGCCGTCGTTGGTCTTCTCGACCAGCAGCTGCCGGTCGGCGAAGGCGGCCACCTGGGGCAGGTGGGTGACCACCACGACCTGCGCGGTCTTGGCGAGCTTGGCCAGCCGGCGCCCGATCTCCACCGCGGCCTTGCCGCCGACACCCGCGTCGACCTCGTCGAAGAGGTACGTCGGCACGGGGTCGGTACCCGCGAAGACGACCTCCACGGCGAGCATCACGCGGGACAGCTCACCGCCGGACGCGCCCTTGGCGATGGGGCGCGGCGGGGCGCCCGGGTGCGGGGCGAGCAGCAGCTCGACCTCGTCCACGCCCGACGGCCCGTACCCGACCGTGCGCCCCCCGACCTCGACACCCTCCGGGTCCTCGGTCTGCCGGATGTCGAAGGACACGCGCGCGTGCGGCATCGCCAGCGAGGCCAGCTCGGCCGTCACGGCGGCGGCGAACCGCTCGGCGGCCTCCGTCCGCGCGTCCGTCAACGCCTGTGCCAGGCCACCCAGTTCGACACGGAGCGCGTCCCGCTCGGCGGTCAGCTCCTCGAGCCGCTCGTCGTCGCCGTCCAGCTCGGTCAGGCGTGCGGCACTCCGCTCGGCCCAGGCCAGGACGGCGTTCACGTCGTCGCCGTACTTGCGGGTCAGCGCGGTCAGCGCGGCCCGCCGCTCCTCCACGGCCGCCAGCCGGAGCGGATCGGCGTCCAGGTCGTCGGCGTACCCCGCCAGCTCACCGGCCACGTCACCGAGCAGGATGCCGATCTCCCCGATCCGGTCGGCGAGGGACGCCAGCGCCGGGTCGTGGGACCTGACGGCCTCCAGCGCGCGATGGGCGCCCGCGACGAGCGTGGAGGCGTCGATCCCCTCGGGGTCCTCGGGATTGCCCGCGAGAGCGGCGTGCGCGGCCGTCGCGGCGGACGACAGCGCCTCCGCGTGCCCCAGCCGCTCGGCCTCCTCGGCGAGCTCGACGTCCTCTCCTGCACGCGGCTCGACGGCGGCGATCTCCTCCAGCCCGTACCGCAGCATGTCGGCTTCCTGCGCCCGCTCACGCGCGCGCGTGGTGATCTCCTCCAGCTCGGCGGAGACGGCCCGCAGCCGCCGGTAGGCCTCGGTGTACTTGGCGAGCGGTACGGCGACCGCGTCCCCGGCGTACCGGTCGAGCGCCTGCCGCTGCCGGGACAGCTTCAGCAGCCCCTGCTGGTCGGTCTGCCCGTGCACGGCCACCAGGTCGTCGGCCAGCTCGGCGAGCAGCCCGACCGGCACCGAACGCCCGCCCAGATGGGCCCGGGAGCGCCCCTCGGCGGAAACGGTACGGCTGATCAGCAGGGACCCGTCGTCCAGCTCGGCCCCGGCCTCCTCGGCGCGCACGACGGCGGAGGCGTCCGCGGAAACGGTGACCCGCCCCTCCACGACCGCCTTCTCGGCCCCGATCCGCACGAGCGCCGGGTCCGCCCGCCCACCGAGCAGCAGCCCCAGGCTGGTGACCACCATGGTCTTGCCCGCACCCGTCTCACCGGTGACGGCGGTGAACCCCGGCGACAGCTCGACGACGGCATCGTCGATGACCCCGAGCGACCGTATCCGCATCTCCTCCAACACGGAACAGACCATACGAGGTCTGGGGCGCGGAGTGCACACAGGCCGCCTTT
The DNA here is from genome assembly GCF_055581585.1 of Streptomyces sp. NPDC031426. Taxonomy (NCBI): domain Bacteria; kingdom Bacillati; phylum Actinomycetota; class Actinomycetes; order Kitasatosporales; family Streptomycetaceae; genus Streptomyces; species Streptomyces sp. NPDC031426. The sequence goes on along the minus strand of NZ_JBVIJE010000005.1, from coordinate 9,345 downwards.
CTCACTCCGCCGAGTGGTGCGGCGCGCCCCGCCATCCGGTCGTCGGCAACGCAAACTTCGCAACCAGCCGATCCGTGAACGAAGAGTGATGCAACCGAGCGAGCCGTACCGGCACCGCCCCCCGCCGCACCTCCACCCGTGCCCCCGGCGGCAACTCGACGGTCCGCCGCCCGTCGCACCACAGAACCCCCGGAGGGATGTGCGGCAGGACCTCCACCGCGAGCACCGAATCCGGCGAGGTCACCAGCGGCTTGGCGAACAGCGCGTGCGCGCTGATCGGCACCATCAGCAGCGCCTCCACCTCGGGCCACACCACAGGCCCGCCGGCGGAGAAGGCATAGGCGGTGGACCCGGTCGGGGTGGACAGCACAACTCCGTCGCACCCGAACCCCGTCACCGGCCGTCCGTCGATCTCCAGCACGACTTCCAGCAGCTTCTCGGCGCCGGCCTTCTGCACGGCCGCCTCGTTCAGCGCCCAGTCCGTGTGCACGATGTCCCCGTTGCGGTGCACGACGACGTCGACGGTCATCCGCTCCTCGACCTCGTAGGACCGTGCCACCACCCGGTCGACCACCCGATCGAGGTCGTCGCGCTCGGCCTCCGCGAGGAACCCCACCCGTCCGAGGTTGACGCCGAGCATCGGCACCCCGGACGCCCGGGCGAACTCGGCCCCGCGCAGCAGCGTGCCGTCACCGCCGAGCACGATCAGCAGCTCGCACCCGTCGAGGCACTGCGGAGTCGCCTCCTTGACCAGTTGCACCTGATCCGGGAGCGGCAGGTCGCACGCCTCCTCCTCCAGCACCCGCACCCCGATGCCATGCCGCAGCAGGCCCTTGACGACGAGTTCCGCACTGCGGATCGCCGCGGGCCGCCCGGTGTGGGCGAGCAGGAAAACAGTACGCGCCAGGTTCTGTGTCAACGCGGCCCCTCCGCCACTGCACGGTCTACGTCGGCCGGGTCCACCTCGGGTGCCCCCGACCGCAGCCAGAGAAAGTACTCGACGTTCCCCGAGGGGCCGGGCAGCGGACTGGCGGTGACTCCCTGCACCCCGAGCCCCAGCTCCCAGGCCTTCTCGGCCACTCCCCGCACGGCCTCCGCCCGCAGTTGCGGACTCCGTACGACACCCCCGCTGCCGAGCCGCTCCTTGCCCACCTCGAACTGCGGCTTGACCATCATCACCAGGTCGGCGTCCGGCTTCACGCACCGCTTCAGGGCCGGCAGCACCAGTCCGAGCGGGATGAAGGACAGATCACCCACGACAAGATCCACAGGTTCCCCATCGATCGCCTCGAGCGTCAACTCGCGTACGTTCGTACGGTCCTTGACGATGACGCGTTCATCGTTCTGGAGAGACCAGGCGAGCTGTCCGTATCCGACGTCCACGGCGACCACCTGCGCGGCACCCGCGCGCAGCAGGACGTCGGTGAAGCCGCCGGTGGACGCGCCGGCGTCCAGCGCGCGCCGGCCCTCGACCACGAGCCCCTGCGGTACGAAGGCCTCCAGCGCGCCCGCGAGCTTGTGCCCACCGCGGGAGACGTAGTCGGGGTCGCTGTCGTCGGACTGGACGACGATCGCGGCGGCCGTCTCCACCTGGGTGGCCGGCTTGGTCGCCACGGCCTTGCCGACGGTGACCCGCCCGGCGGCGATCAGCTGGCTGGCGTGCTCACGCGAGCGCGCGAGCTTCCGGCGGACCAGCTCCGCGTCCAGACGGCGGCGTGCGACTCCTGCCACGTTCGGTTCAGCTCCTGCTCTGGTGGTACGGCGGTGAGGGCGCCTTCGGGTACGGCGGTGAGGGCGCCGGAGGTCCCGGCCGGGCGTCGAGCGCGGTGAGCGCGTCGCGCAGCCCCCGATGTACATCCTCGTACACCTCGACGTGCCCGTCGGTGGCGAGGTGGTCGGCGTCACCCAGCCGCTCCAGTTGGGCGTCGACCTCGGCGTTGCCGGTGGGGGTGCGCGGGACGTTCAGGGGGGCGGGCGCGGCAGGGTCGTACGCGTCCGGTGCCTCCACCGCCACCTGCACCGAATCCCGCTGGATCTCCGTCTCCGGAACCGAGTCGCTCATGCCCCGACGCTACCCCGAACCGCTGGGGTACCGTCGGGGGCGATGGCCACGATCGAGGAGTGCCGCGCCGCACTGGGAAAGCTTTCGGACAACATGCAGGGCGCCGAGGGCGATGTCCGGGCGGCCACCGCCCTGGACCGCTCGGTGAGCTGTCACATCACCGACCTGGACGTCACCTTCGCCGGCCGGATGACCGGCGGGCGGATCGAGGTGGACGAGACGCACTCCGGCCCGCCGCGGGAGAAGGCCCAGATCAGGCTCGCCATGGCCGGGGACGACCTGGTGGCCCTCGTGGACGGCCGGCTGAACTTCGCGACCGCCTGGGGCAAGGGCCGGGTGCGGCTGGAGGCGAGCCTGCTGGATCTGTTCCGGCTCAGGAAGCTGCTGTGAGTCAGGAGGCTGCCGCGACCCGTGCCTTTCGGGCTGCCGGTACCACCAGAGGCGTCCCCGTCTCCGGGTCGTCGATGACCTGACACCGCAGCCCGAACACCTGCTCCACCAGCTCGGCGGTGACGATGTCGCCCGGGGAACCCTCGGCGATCACCTCGCCGCCGCGCAGGGCGATGAGGTGCGTGGCGTAGCGGGCGGCGTGGTTGAGGTCGTGCAGGACGGCGACCAGGGTGCGGCCCTGGGTCTCGTGCAGCTCCGCGCACAGGTCGAGGACGTCGATCTGGTGCTGGATGTCGAGGTAGGTGGTCGGCTCGTCCAGGAGCAGCAGCGGGGTCTGCTGGGCCAGCGCCATGGCGATCCACACCCGCTGGCGCTGCCCGCCGGACAGCTCGTCGACGTACCGGTCGGCCAGCTCGGCGACCCCGGTCTGCCGCATGGACTCCTGTACGACCCGCTCGTCCTGAGCCGACCACTGGCGCAGCAGGCCCTGGTGCGGGTAGCGGCCCCGGCCGACGAGGTCGGCGACCGTGATGCCGTCGGGCGCGATGGACGACTGCGGCAGCAGACCGAGGGTCCGGGCGACCTTCTTGGCGGGCATCGACTGGATGACCTGCCCGTCGAGCAGCACCCGGCCCTGGCTCGGCCTGAGCATCCGCGAAAGCGCCCGCAGCAGCGTCGACTTGCCGCACGCGTTCGGGCCGACGATCACCGTGAAGGAGTTGTCCGGGATCTCCACGGACAGCTGCTCGGCGATGACGCGCTGGTCGTAGGCGAGGGTGACGTTCTCGGCGGACAGGCGGTTCACAGTGCTCCTCGTCGTGTTCGTGTCGGTGCCGCTCATATCCGGCCCGCTCTGCGCTCGGTGACCAGCAGCCACAGCAGATAGGCGCCGCCGAGGACGCCGGTGACCACTCCCACGGGCAACTGGTCGGCGCCGAAGGCGCGCTGCGCGGCCCAGTCGGCGGTGACCAGCAGCGCGGCGCCCATGCAGAGGGAGGGCACCAGGTTCGGGCCGGGCGAGCGGGTCAGACGCCGGGCCAGCTGCGGCGCGGTGAGCGCGACGAAGCTGACGGGTCCGGCGGCGGCCGTGGCGGCCGCGGTGAGCAGTACGGCGGAGACCATCAGCACCAGCCGGACCCGCTGCACGCGCACGCCGAGGGCGTTCGCGACATCGTCGCCCATCTCCATCATCCTCAGGCCGCGCGCGTTGACGAGGACCAGCGGGACGAGGACGGCGCACAGCGCGAGCAGCGGCCAGACCTGGTCCCAGTCCCGGCCGCCCAGCGAGCCGGTCATCCACACCACCGCACGGGCCGCGTCGACCAGGTCGGCCTTGGTGAGCAGATAGCCGTTGACCGCGGTGGCGATAGCGGACACACCGATGCCGACCAGGACCAGCCGGTATCCGTGCACGCCCTGCTTCCAGGCGAGCAGATGGATGGCGAGCCCGGTCACCAGGCCGCCGATCAGCGCGCCGACGGTGACCTGCGTGGTGCTGCCGGACAGCAGCACGATGACGACCAATGCGCCGGCCGTCGAGCCCTGGGAGAGGCCCAGCACGTCCGGGCTGCCGAGCGGGTTGCGGGAGACGGACTGGAACAGCGCGCCGCCGAGCCCCAGCGAGGCGCCGACCAGCAGGCCGACGAGGACGCGCGGCAGCCGCAGTTCGTCGACGATGAAGTCCTGGTACGCGTTGCCGTTCCCGGTGAGGGTCCGAAGCACGTCGGCCGCCGGGATCTCGGCGTCGCCCGTGCCGATCAGCGCGACGCCCGCCGCACAGGCGGCGGCCAGCAGCAGGACGACGACGAGCACGGCCCGCGGGTCCAGGCGCAGGGAGAGCCCGCCTGGAGTGCGGACGGCCCGGTTCATGGATCGGGTCTTCACAGCTGGGCCGTCCTCCGCCGGCGTACGAGAAAGATGAAGACCGGGCCGCCGATGATCGCGGTGACGATGCCGACCTGGAGTTCCGAGGGACGGGCCACGACCCGGCCGACGACATCGGCGCCGAGCAGCAGCACGGGCGACAGGACCGTGGCGTACGGCAGGATCCAGCGCAGATCGGGGCCGGTGAAGGAGCGCACGACGTGCGGCACCATCAGGCCGACGAACACGATCGGGCCGCAGGCGGCGGTCGCGGCGCCGCACAGGACGGTGGCGGCCAGCATGGCCAGGGCGCGGGTGCGGCCCAGGCCGGCGCCGAGGGCGCGGGCGGTGTCGTCGCCCATCGCCACGGCGTTCAGCGGCCGGGCCAGGGCGAGCGCGAGGACCATGCCGGCCGCGAGGAACGGCAGCACCTGCAGGATGGTCGAGTCGGTGGCCGAGGCCAGCGAACCCACGGTCCAGAAGCGCATCCTTGCGAGCGCCGCGTCGTCCAGGATCATCGCGGCCTGGAGATAGCCGTACAGGGCGGCGCTGATCGCCGTGCCGGCGAGCGCGAGCCGCACCGGGGTCGCGCCCCGGCTGCCGCCGAGGAACCACACCAGCGCGCCGACCGCCGCCGCCCCGAGGAAGGCGAACCACACATAGCCGGTGAGGCCGGTGACGCCGAAACAGGTGATGGCCGTGACCACGGCGGCCGAAGCGCCCGCGTTGATGCCGAGCAGCCCCGGGTCGGCCAGCGGATTGCGGGTGAGCGCCTGCAGCACCGCGCCCGCGAGACCGAGCGCGGCACCGGCGAGCAGCCCCAGGACCGTGCGCGCGATCCGCTCGTCCACGACGACGTCGCCGTACGTCCCCGTGTCGTGGAACAGGCCGTGCCAGACCTGGTCCAGTGACAGCGATTTCGCCCCGATCGCGATGCTCGCCAGGGCGACGAGCACCAGGATCGCGGCGGAGAGCAGGAGCCCAAGAGCCCTTGCCGCCCGGGGGGTTGGGGGCGCGGGGGCGGTCTCCGCGCGCTGTTCCGGAGGACTGTCGACCAACACGAGGTTAGGTTAGCCTACCCTCGCTACCGATCTCGATCCCCGGGTGCGGATACATCACGGTCCGCCCGGACCCCTCTCACAGCCCGAGCCGAGCCAGCGCCTTCCCCCCGTCCAGCTCGCAGGAGCCGTCGCCTCCCGCCGTCCAGGCCGCCGCGCACAGCGCCCGCAGCCCGTCCAGCGACTCCCCGTCGCCCTCCAGCTCCAGCCGGTCCGCCCCGGCCGTCGCCGTCCAGCCACCGCACCGGAAGCCCTCCGCCGACGCGCTGACCTCCGGCTGCCCGGTGAGCAGCCCGCGCAGATCGGCGTCCACATACGTCGGCCGGTGCCGCGGCGGCGCGGCGAGCAGCCGGGCGCCGTCGGTGACGCCGGTCAGCACCAGCAGCGAGTCCACCCCGCCGTTGATCGCGCCCTCGATGTCCGTGTCCAGCCGGTCCCCGACCACCAGCGGGCGCTTCGCGCCGGTCCGGATGATCGTCTCCCGGTGCATCGGCGGCAGCGGCTTGCCCGCCACCTGCGGCTCCTTGCCCGTCGCGATCCGGACGACCTCCACAGCCGCCCCGTTGCCCGGCGCGATGCCCCGCCCGCTGGGAATCGTCAGGTCCGTGTTGGACGCGAACCACGGCACCCCGCGCGCGACCGCGTACGACGCCTCCGCGAACCGGCCCCAGGTCAGATCGGGGCCGCCGTACCCCTGCACGACCGCCGCCGGATCGTCGTCCGCCGACTCCACGGGCACAAGGCCCCGCTCGCGCAGCGCCACCCGCAGCCCCTCGCCGCCGATCACCAGTACCCGCGCCCCGGCCGGCACCTGCTCGCTGATCAGCCGCGCGACCGCCTGCGCGGAGGTGATGACGTCGTCGGCGCCCGTCGGTATCCCGAGCTCCGTCAGATGCTCGGCCACCGCGTCCGGGGTCCGCAGCGCGTTGTTGGTGACGTACGCCAGATGCATCCCGCCGGAGCGCGCCACCGCCAGCGAGTCCACCGCGTGCCGGATCGCGCTCCCGCCCGCGTACACCACCCCGTCCAGATCGAGCAGCGCCGTGTCGTACGCCTCGCTCAGGGGCTGCCCACTGCCCTCGGGGCTCGTCCTGACCGCCTGGCTCATTCCACATCGCTCCTCGTTCGACCGTCTTTCCCCCGATCATCCCGCACGCCACTGACACACGTACGATGCCGGGATGAACACTGCAGGTCACTCGGAAGCAACGGCGCGCCAGGGCCTGGAACTCACCCCGTTCCGCGGCCTTCGCTACGACCCCGACCGGGTCGGCAGCCTCGCCTCCGTCACCTCCCCGCCGTACGACGTCGTCGTACGCCCCGATGGGGTGCACCACCTCCAGTCCGCGGACCCGTACAACATCGTCCGGCTGATCCTGCCCCAGGCCGGCACCCCGAGCGCCCGCACCGAGCAGGCGGCCGACACCCTGCGCCGCTGGCTGGACGAGGGCGTCCTCACCGCGGACCCCGAGCCCGGCCTGTACGTCTACGAGCAGCGGGACGAGAGCGGCATGCTCCAGCGCGGTGTCATCGGCGCGCTGCGGGTCTCGGAGCCGGCCGAGGGCGTGGTGCTGCCGCACGAGGACGTCATGCCGCCCGTGGTCGCCGACCGCGCGGCCCTGATGCGGGCCACGCGCGCGAACCTGGAGCCGCTGCTGCTGACCTACCGCGGCGACGGTACGGCGGCCGAGGTCGTCGAGCGCACGGCGGAGAAGCCCCCGCTGCTCGCCACGACCACCGAGGACGGCTACCGCCACCGCCTCTGGTCCGTCACCGACCCCGCCGACGTGGCCCGCATCCAGTCCGACCTCGCCCACCAGCAGGCCCTGATCGCCGACGGCCACCACCGCTGGGCCACCTATCTGCGGCTGCGCGCCGAGCACCCCTCCCCCAGCCCCTGGGACCACGGACTGGTCCTGCTCGTCGACACCGCCCGCTACCCGTTGCGCGTCCGCGCCATCCACCGCCTGCTGCACCGCCTGCCGGTCGCGGACGCGCTCGCGGCGGTGCAGGGCCTGTTCCGGGTGCAGCACCTGGACGTGCCGCTCCCCGAGGCCCTGGAGGCCCTGGCGGACGCGTCCTGCGCGGGCAACGCCTTCCTGCTGGCCGGCGACGGCGCCTTCCACCTCCTCGACCGCCCGGACCCGGACCTGCTGGCCCGGACGATCCCGGCCGACCGCCCGCCGGCCTGGCGCTCCCTGGACGCCACGGTCCTGCACGCCGCGCTCCTCGACCATGTCTGGCACATCCCCGAGGACTCCCCGGCCCACATCGCCTACATCCACGACACGGCCGCGACGGTCGCCAAGGCGGAACACGACGGCGGTACGGCCGTCCTGATGCACCCGGTCCGCGAGGAGGTCGTCCGTGAGCTGGCCCGCCAGGGTGTGACGATGCCCCGCAAGTCGACGTCGTTCGGCCCGAAGCCGGCGTCGGGGCTGGTACTGCGGGCGCTGGAGATCTGAGCGCTTCCGCGTCCGGGAACACGAAGGGGGGCAGGTTCCACCAGGAACCTGCCCTCCTTCAGTGACTGCCGTTTCTCGTGACTGCCGTCAGTCCTCGTCGCCGTCCTCCTGCGACGGCTTCTCCGGCTCGCCCTCGCTCTCGCTCTCGTCCAGAGCGTCGACGAACTCCACTCCGTCCAGCTCGGCAAGCCGGTCGGAGGCGTCCGTGCTGCCGTCCCGGTCGGCCTCCACGGCCTTCGCGAACCACTCGCGCGCCTCGCCTTCCCGGCCGGCGGCCAGGAGGGCGTCGGCGTAGGCGTACCGCAGGCGGGCGGTCCACGGCTGGATCGAGTTGGAGGCGAGCTCCGGGCTCTGCAGGGTCACGATGGCCGCGTCCAGCTGGCCCATGTCACGCCGGGCGCCGGCCGCGACGAGCCGCATCTCGACCTGACCGGCCTTGTCCAGCTTGTGCACCTCCGGGGCACCGGCCATGTCCAGCGCCTTCTCCGGCCGCCCGAGCCCGCGCTCGCAGTCGGCCATCACCGGCCACAGGTCCACGGTGCCGGTCATCCGCCGCGCGGCCCGGAACTCGGCGAGGGCCTCGCTGTACTTCTGGTTGGCGTACGCCGCGAACCCGGCGGCCTCGCGTACGGCGGCCACACGGGACGCCAGCCGCAGGGCCACCCTGGAGTAGGCGTAGGCGCCCTCGGGGTCCTCGTCGATGAGCCGGGCGACCATCACCAGGTTCTTGGCGACGTCGTCCGCGAGCGTCTTGGGCAGGCTCTGGAGCTCCTGCCGCACGTCCTTGTCGATCTCGTCACCGGTGACGTCCTCCGGGATCGGCAGCCGCTTGATCGGCTCACGGTCCCGGTCGCGGTCACGCTCGTCGCGGAAGCGGCCGCCGCCCCGGCGGTCATCACGCCGGTCATCACGCCGGTCGTCACGCCCCCGGAAGCCACCGGGTCGCCCACCACGGTCGTCCCGACGGGGCCCACGGCCACCGCGGTCGTCCCGGCCGCGGAACCCACCGCGGTCACCGCGCTCGCCCCGGTCGTCGCGCCGGAAGCCACGGTCGCCGCGGGTGTCTTCGCGCCGGCCGTAGCCGCCGCGGTCGTCGTCACGGCGGAAGGAGGGGCGGTCGCCACCGCGGTCGTCGTCACGGCGGAAGGAGGGGCGGTCGCCACCGCGGTCGTCGCGACGGAACCCGCGGTCGTCACGGCGGTCGTCCCGACGCGGCCCACGGTCACGGTCGTCCCGCTGGAACGCCGGACGCGAACCCCGGTCACCCTCACGACGATCGTCCCTACGGCCATAGCCGCCACGGTCGTCACGCCGGAACCCACCCCGGTCGTCGCGCCGCTCATCACGGCGATCGTCACGGCGGTCGTCACGCCTGTCATCACGACGGTCGTCACGGCGGTCGTCACGCCTGTCATCACGACGGTCGTCACGACGGAAACCACCACGGTCACCCCGGTGGTCATCGCGCCGACCACCGTAGCCGCCACGGTCGTCGTCACGGCGGAAG
>NZ_JBVIJE010000004.1:439302-542356 GCF_055581585.1 Streptomyces sp. NPDC031426 | reverse complement strand
GTCGATGGTTATGCAAGAGAGGCATCCGCCACCGCATCGCCCGCAAAGGCATCGAGTCCTCGCAGCGGCTGGGACGCCACCGCTGGGTCGTCGAGAGGACCGTGTCCTGGCTCGCCGGCTGCCGACGCCTCCACCGCCGCTACGAGCGCAAGGCCGAACACTTCCTGGCCTTCGTCGGCATCGCCGCAGCCCTCATCAGCTACCGCCGACTCACCAACTGAAACGACGTCTAAGCAGCCCTGCGTCCACCGCTCTCGTGTCAGAAGGGACGGGGACTGACGGGGACCCGGGGTGCATCGGGGTACGCGCAGCTAGGCTCCGGCCAAGGCAGAGAGCCCGCAGTTCATGTCCTAGATCGCCCCGCTTCACTCCTGAATGTCGGCGTCGTGTGAACCGTTCGGCCGTCGCCGAGACTGAAGCGGTAATCGGCAGCAGCCTCGTGCGCGTGGTTACTTTCGGCGGCTTGAGATGAATATGGGCGGCTCCCTGCCCGCAGATGGACACCCACATCCAGATCGGCCCGACCGGCAAGAAGTTGCTGCCGCTGACGGTCAAGAACGCTGGTCAGGCGCCTGCATCGAGCGGTCACGAGCACTGACGTGAGCGATGCACTCGATCGGGCGATGGAGGCGCTGACGGGGGTGAGCGAGGACGAGGTGGCGGCTGTGCTGGCTGCAGTCGGCACCTCAGTCCCTCGCCCGTCGGCGCCGTCGGCGCCCTCTCGGACGCCGCTGCCGGGCCCTGGAAGTACCCCACACCTCGTTTCCGAGGCGGAGTGGGTCTGAGGTCCATACCAGCCGTGCGTGAGTGCGTGGCTCCGCGGGCCCCCTTTCCTGACTGGAAGGGGGCTCGTTGGCGTTCGTTGACACGTGAGTTCACGGGCCCGCCGTTACGGAGGCCTCACGCGGTTCACAGCTGGCGCACCGGCTCAAGCAACCTGTGCGTTCATCCTTTTGACTGCCCGGCGACCTCGTCGTAGGTTTAAGGCAAAAAGCCACTTGTGTCGGTTTCTTACCGCAAGTGGTGACCCGTCGCAGGGCGTGTGCAGCGTGCGGCGGGCGGGCGCCGGAGCTACCGCGCAGGCTCCGAGCGCGGGCGGCCGACCTGTGGAGGCCGCCGGAGAACCAAACACCCTCCGGAGAGGTGCGCATCATGCGCGCGCAAACAACCCGTATCAAGAGAGTGGCAATCGTCATCTGCTCGGCGCCGATCCTGGCCCTCGCCGCCGGAGCTGGAGCCGCCCATGCAGCTACCACCACCGCTGCACCCCAGAACGTCGTCTCCTACCACCACGACGGCGGTGGGGGTTGCGGCGGCGGCTGGGGCTGGGGCGATGGCGGCGGCTGGGGCTGGGGCGGCGGCTGGGGCGGTGGCTGGGGCTGGGACTGAGCCTCAGTAGCAGTGAGCCGTAAACCCCTGACAAGGACTAGCGAAGGGTGGATCCGGGTGCCCGACCCCACGGGCGCCCGGATCCATGTGCCGGCCCGTTGGGAGAGACGGGCTGGCGGTGGCGCTCCCAAGACGTCCGTCCTTGTTCTGGTGGACCTGGCTATCGACGTTGAGAGCGTCGCCCCGGTGATCGAAGGATGCGGTCCAACCAGAACAAAGCACCGTCTGTGCGAGCTAGTCGCGCACAGCGTAACCGTCCCGGACGGCCAGAAGGAGAACCACAAATGGCAGTGTCAGACACCCTGACTACCCTCGCCGAGCGGGCCAAGGCTGCCGAAGATCACGTATCCCAGGCGGCAACCCAGAGCCGCGAGCAGTTGCAAGCCGAAGTTGATCGGGCCCGCGAAGAGGCCCAGGCACAAGCCGCCAAGCTCCAGGAGTCGACGCGCGACGCGGAAGCGAAGATCTCGCAGTGGTGGGCCGAGATGCAGCAGAACTGGCGCAACCATACGGCCCAGGTGAGCAGCGACATCGAAGCCCGCAAGCGCGAACACAGCGCGGCTCGCGCGGCGCGTGAGGCCGACAGGGCGGAGGCGGACGCGGTCGCCGCGGCCGAATTCGCGTTGGCCGTCATCCAAGAGGCCGAGTACGCGACTCTCGATGCGCGGCTGGCCCGCATGGAGGCTGATGACAAGGCAATCGGATAGCGCTCCCGACGAATTCACCGAGAAGAGGCGGACCACCTCTGGATCCTGGAGGTGGCCCGCCTCATGCCGACTGGTGGGGACTACGCCGTCACGGTGAATGGCAGCAACCCTGTATCCCCAGGCGAACCCGGATCCACGTGCTCGGCCACAATTCTCCTCTATTCCCTCCCCGGACTGTGCTGCGGACCATCGCCCGATCCACCATGTGGCTGAGAACCGGAGGTCCTGGCCGACTCCTTGCCGCCGGACCCCGAAGGAACTTGCAGAACCTTCGTGATTTCTGCCGCCAGGGCATTCGCCAGGGCGGGGGCAAGAGCGTTTGCCAGTGCGGTCGCGAGTGCCTGATTGAAGAGGAGTCGTTCGACTTCTGACATGTGCGTCGGCGTCGACAGCGAAGCTGTTGGCATTTCAAGCAGAGTGATTGTAATTGGATCTTTTCCGTGCTCGCTTGCTGTCTTACGCGGGAGACCAGCTTCCCGTACCAATCTCCTCGAAAACATCATCGATGAATTCTTGCAATGGCTCTCGGTGTGCTTCGTTGCCGGAATCAGCTGCCATGGTGCCTTCCTCAGCGGTCAGGTTCTTCATCGGGCAGCAGTCAGCTTGCCCTTCGCCTGACGTCTCAGGCGAAGGGCAAGCCTTTCTGCCTGCGGATTGACACTGCCTGGGCGGCCTTACCGGTGACTCTTCGCCGGCGACTTCACCACGTGAGCGGGATGTCGAAGTCAAACCGGTTAGGGCGCCAGGGCGTCAACGGTGCATGAGCGCCGCCAGGAGCAGGGGGTTGATGGGAGGCGCGGGCGGGAAAGCTGATCGCCCGAGAGATTCAGGCAGCGACGGTGGTGGCGAGGATCCAGCCGGCGGCGGTCAGCCCGTCGGCCAGCCATAGGGCGACGGGCTCGGCTGGGCGGAGATCAGCGGGCCAGGAGTCCGGGGCGTTGTAGGCGAATCGAGGAGCTTTCGACACTGGCGCGCAGGCAAGTCCATTGAGCCGGGGCGCTTCAATATGTCAGGACGGTGGCTGGAGCACGGAGTCGATGACATATACAGTGGCGTTCGCAGCCTTGATGTTGCCGCAGACAATATTCGCTTTGTCGTTGACCTTGAATTCGGTACCCGATCCCGACGTGGTCAGCTTCCCGCCCTCCATCGTCGTGAAGGAACCCTTGGAAAGTTCGTCTGGGGCGATTTGCTTGTCCACGACATGGTAGGTCAGCACCTTCTTCAGCTGACCCTCCTTACCCAGTAGCGAGGTGAGCTGCGACAGGGTCACCTTCTGGAACGCCTGGCTGTTGGGCGCGAAGATGGTGATGTTGGACTTCCCGTCGAGGACGTCGTTCAGCTTCGCTCTGACCACGGCTGAGACCAGCTGGCTGAGTTGTGGATATGCGGCCGCAGCTTCCGTCACCTTGTCCTTGGACGTGTCAACCTTCTGGGAGAGTGCCGAACAGCCGGAACCGAACGTTCCCGACGGGCTGGGGGACGGACTCTGCGCGTGACTTTGCGATGTCAGGCCGCCAAGCGTGAGGGGAATTGCGATCGCAGTTGCCGTGGCAGCTCTTGCCGTACGCGTAGCAGTGAAACTCATGGCAAACCTTCCTCCGTTGAGGCATGAACGCTGCATGAGTCTGTTTGGCGGAAGTCGTCGTTTCTGCTGGACCAGTGGTACAACCGGACACGGGACCCGTCACCACCCCACTCACCGAGGGTATCCAGCAAGTGTCGGTAACCGCATCTGGGGCAAAAGACACGAGCTTCCCAAGCTGAGAGCTCAGCCACCGCCGTCACGGGCAGGCGGTCTCGGATTGCTCTGGTCGACGGCACTGGCAGCGTGGCTGAGGCCGGTGTGGGCCGCAGCGAGGCACACGCGCCTGGACAGTCGGCAGTCCCGCCGCCGTGGCTGACTGTGGTCGGTCGAGGTCCCAGTACGGTTCTCGCTCAGGCGCGAGAGTGGTGAAGCCGGCGTGAGCGATGACCAGGAAAGAACCACCCCAACTTGTCAGCCACTCGGGCGCTGGCATCCGTGATCCGCACTACCGACCTGCGTACGACGCAACCGCGAACATCTGCTCCGGCATCTTCGAGGTCGATCCCTGTAGACCTCCACGATGTCGTACACGAGGCAGTCAGGGCCGGGTACGCAGCCGCCCTTAACGATACGATCTGGAGGAAGGCAAGCTCGGTGATCGGGTTCGAGAGCGGGCCGAACTCCTCGGATGAGGCGATGCCTTGGGCCGTCTCAGTTTCCGTCTTACCAGCCCCGTTCATGGCCGTTCGGACTGGACATCGAGTCGCTCCCGCAGTGGTGGCCAGCCGAGCATGAACGCAGGTAAACGCCCCGGCACGAGACGCCCCGGGATCACCAACAGACTTGGAAAGCGTGTTGCCCGGGTGGCGGGGGCTGCGATCCTGCAACATGGTTCCGGGGTAGCCGACGGGAACCTGTGCCCACCTTCCTTGACCGCGGACCTCATGAAGGTGCTTGTAGCAGATCCTGTAGATCACCCGCAGCGGTCAGGGTCCCGATCGTCGGTGCCGCTCGCGGCCGGCTCTGGTACGCGACGGCAAGGCACAAGGTGGTGCCGAGAGCAGCCCTGGGTATGAGCCATTTCGCGAAGAGCCTCGTCCAGGGCCAGTTCCAGAAGCTCAGGCGGGGTGAGAGCGCCGCTTCCGTCCGGTGGGATGAGCCAGTGCAGTGTCCCCCACCGGCAGTGCGGGGCGGGAGCCGCGATCCAGCCGCCCTTCGAGACGTATCTCAGGTTGTGACCGGCCCACAAGGCGGTGGGGTCGGCCGGCAGCAGGAATCCCACGCGGCGGCCTCGACTGTCATGCAGGACCGGCCCCCGTTCCGTCACCGAAATGGCGTCCAATAACTCGGCGGTGTACAGGCCGAGGCGCTCAGGAACAGTCAGGACATCCCACATGCGCCCGGTGGCCAGGAGGTGGACCCCGGTCACCCCGTGCATCCAGTCGTCGCGACATGCGCGCGGGTCTTTTGCCGCGGCAGCCAGCCACTCCAACGCTCTCTGCCACTGTGACAGTGTCATTGCCAACTCCCATCTCAGGCGGACGACGGATGAGTTGACCCGGCTGCCGGAGCAACTCGACTCCTCGGTGCTTCGCACTGTCGGGAACCGGTCACAAGATGGGCACCCTGAGACAGGCTGCGCCCTTCTCCTCGTGCTTCCCGACCGCGGATGAGCGAGTCGTAGTCCACCGCAATGCCCGACGCGCTGCCATGCCTCGGATGCGCCGTCGCCGGATAGAGCGAGCGCAGGCGCGCCCGGAGCCGAGCGCCAGACAGGAACGCGCCCCCCCGGCATCGCATAACCACTCTGTCTCCTCCGTCACCGGCCAGGACCTTGGAGCACCACGGAAGAGAACGTGGCTGGGGTGAAGCCGCGCCACAGCCGCGTGGCATGCTCACCGTTGTGCATGACGCGGAAGCCCGCATCGGACACGGTGCGCTGTCCACTGATGATCGGCGCACCGTGGGCTTGTCTGACGCATTCAGCCCCCGCCCTTGGACCCTCGCCAACTCGACGACGAGAAGGTCATTAGCTGACGCGCGGTGTGCCCTGGCGTGGGAGAGGCTCTTCTGGCCGCGTTACGCACAGGGCCCAGATGACGACCCCGGAGAACGCGATCATCAGAGTGGACCACACAGGCGAGTAGGGCAGGGACAGGAAGTTGGCGATGACGATCAGTCCAGCGATGACGATGCCGGAGATCCGAGCCCAGTTCGCTGATTGGAAGAGTCCCATGCTGACCACCACGGCGACGGCGCCCAGGATGAGGGTGACCCAGCCCCAGCCGGTCAGATCGAACTGGAAGACGTAGCCGCGTGTTGTTATGAACACGTCATCCTTGGCGATTCCCATGATGCCGCGGAAGATGTCGATCACTCCTGCGATCATCAGCATGACGGCGCCGAAGAGGATCAGTCCGGAGGCCCACTGCTGCTTCCGGGCCTGTGTGACGGGTGTCGTGGTCATCTCTGCCTCCGCTGGCTTCGTCTGGTGATCAGCGAGGGTTGGGGGTGTGGATCGAGGTGGCATTGCTCGTGGGGTGGCCGCCGCTCAGGACCAGTGCCTTCGCCCTCTGAAACTCCTCCTGCGTGATGTCGCCCCGAGTGCGCATCTCGGCGAGCTTGGCGAGTTCGTCAGCGCTACTGGACTTGGCGCCGCCTGCCGTCTCCCTGACGTAGGAGTCGAACGCGTTGCGCTGGTCGACCATCTGCTGCATCTCGCGTCGCCCCATGTCCTTGCCTCGGGCGAGCAGGTAGACGAGGATCCCGAGGAACGGCAGCACGCAGACGAAGACCAGCCAGCCGGCCTTTCCCCAGCCGCTCAGCGAGTCGTCCCGGAAGATGTCGAAGACGATCTTGAATAGCAGGAAGAACCACATGATCCACAGGAAGAGCACCAGCATGGACCAGAAGATCCCCAGCACCGGGTAGTCGTAGGCGAGGTACATCTGCGTGGCCTTCCTTCTCCCGCCGCGGGCTTCACCCGGACGGCGTCCTGATTCCACGCTGCACCCGACGGGGGCCGGCGGCCTCACACCGTGCGGGTGATTTCGCGGCCGGCGCCTCGTGCTCACCCTGGTCATGGAGGCCAGCGTCGGAGACCTCATCCCGCAGGCATGGACGATGCTGCCCGCATCCGCATCGAGGCGGAAAACGCCCCTTGCCGAGAGGGGATGCTTCCTCCGAAACCCTGATATTGCCATGCAATGGCTAGGCGCGTCGGAAGGCCGGTGGGGCAACCCGGTTTGCATTGGGCGTGAGGCCGGCTCGTCTCAATTCGACACCGCGGTCGACCCAGATCAGACACGCTCGATCCGGAAGTCCGGCTCGACGTGCGCGGCCATCCAAGCGTGCCTACGCTTGAGTCGCAACCGGCTGTTGTGCAGGGGGGTCCCGCTTGAGCGGGTGGCAGTTGAACTCCCTACGTCGCAAGAAGGCGGGCCAACCATGGCTACTGCACCTGAGACTCCGGTACTCAACACGATCGCCGCCATGACGATCGACTCCATCGAGCACTGCCACATGGACGAGCGCACGCTGATCCTGTCCCGCATCGCCGCACTCGTGGCCATGGACGCACCAGCGATCTCCTACCTGGCCCACATCAATCCCGCGATCAAGGCCGAGTTCACGGTCGAGCAGCTGCAAGACCTACTCGTCGCCATCGCTCCCGTCGTCGGGACAGCACGCGTCATGTCGGCCGCAGGTCACATAGCCCAGGCGTTCGGTGTCGCACTCGCCCTGGCCGATAGCGAAGCCGAAGCCATCGCCCAGGCCGAAGCCGACAGCCGTACCGCCTCCTAGACACCCCCACGCTGCCGTTTAGGTACAGCAGCGCAGTACAGCAACCACCGCAACCGCAAGTGGCTAGCAACGACCACGATGACCTCACGACCAGCGTTCTGGACCGCAACGACCGTCCAGCCGATAGTTCGGGACGAAGAGGTCTAGGTAGACGGCTTCGACAGCAGCGGCATGGGCTGTTCCCGTGCCTTGCCAGGCGGTTGTGCATAGCCCCCCGCCCGCAGATGGATACTTGGGTACAAGTAGGCCCGACTGGCAAGAAGTTGCTGCCGCTGACGGTCAAGAACGCAGGTCAGGGGCCCGCTTCGAGTGGTCACGCGCACTGATGTGAGCGAGGCACTCGATCGGGTGGTCGAGGTGCTGGCGGGGCGAGTGATGAAGAGATGGCTGCGGTGCTTGCTGCGGTCGGCGCCTCTTGTCCCCGCTCCGCGGCGCCGCCGGGTGGTGGTGTCTCGCACGCCGCTGCCGAAGGCCGGCGGCTCGCCTCACATCGTCTCCGAGGTGGAGTGGATCTGATCCCTCCAGGCTCATGGTCGGCTCCCACGCCGCGTTAAGCTGCTCCAGTCACAGAGGGGCTCGTTGCTGTCCTGAGATCCGCTCGACGCGTCTGGTCAGTCCAGATGGTCTCGCCGTCGGCCCGTGCCGGGGTCCGCGGGCCCTGCCTGGCTGCGTGACGACGAACAGGCATCGCGTATGCCCCCGTCGCTTGTGCGGGCTTGGGTGTCGGTCATCTGCACCGGCTCACCGCGCGCGTCGAGCTGTCCGGCGGGAAAATGAATCCGCCCCGGCCACTGGCTGGCGGGAGGAGCGGACATGGAAATCAAGCCTGAGGCGGTCGTTCTCCCCAAGGAGACGGATCACCTCGAACAGGGGAAGTACGGCCCCGTTTTCCCCAGGACTCCGGCGTGCTACGGGTTCACGATCATCGCGCCCGTCAAGCCCGGCCACGCCGATGCCATGCGTGAGTACGGCTACACATTGGCCAAGGCACTCGAACAGAACCCGTACCTCCTCGCACCCTTGAAGCTGCACTACCTGCGCTGGGTCCTCTTCGACGACGACACACGCTTCATGTACCAGGGGATCTTCGACACCGACTTCGACAAGTACACCGAGGACGCCATCGCGCTGTTCTCGAAGGCCGGTGTGAGCACGGCGTTCGAGCATCTGGAGGGATTCCCCGAGGACTGGCGGACCAATCCGGAGGCGTTCGTCAGATTCGTCCGCGAACACCACTGTCCGAGCTTCATCGAGTACGGAGAGTATCCCTACGTGACGGCGGACGAGATCAAGAAGGCTTTGCGGATCAAGGGCGCTCTGTCGGAGATGCTCGACCAGATGCAGTGAGGGCTGGACGATGAGCGAGGCCAGAACTGCGCGTACCTACAACCAGTGGCACATCCCCCGGAAGTACACCCCTGCCGGGAGGCGTGTGAGCGTCTATGTCTCGTGGAGCTATCCCGCCGAGGCGGGCCGGAACCCGGCCGAGTTGGACAACCGCTTCTCCACCATGACCGAGGTCCGGCGAGTCGCCTGGCCGGCCTACGAGGACCCCAAATGGTCGGACCCCTATCAGTTCCAGCAGGGCATCGCGGGATCGCTGGAACTGTTCTTCTGGGCCTGGGTGCCGTTCCAGGACTTCGCCACGGAGATCACCGGGCATACCGTCCCCGTCTACCAGCGCATCGACCAGGCCGGTTTCCACGCCCCGCTCGACGAGCGGGTGCTCGACGACACGGACGTCCTGTTCGTCTTCGGACTGGACCACATGATCACCGGACAGGAGGCGCAGCCGGGGGAGATCGAGGCGCTGCGAGCCTTCCTTTCGCGGGAGGATGCCCGCCTGGTCCTGGGCCCTCATCACGACGTCGGCGCGTCAGACGACCTGTCCGTGCGGGAGACGGAGTACCGCCACCACGGAGACCCCCTGGTGCCCCGCCAGCAGCGCTTCGCGACCTACGTCAGGGACTTGATGAAGGGCCTGGACGTGCCGGTCATCAACCGGTACGGGCTGCGCCCCGCTACCGGTGAGGACAAGCGGATCGCCCCTCTGTCGACCATCAGGGATCTCGACGAGAAGGGCTGGCTGAACGGGGTGACGAACTTCAACTTCCACATGCACCTGCCGCACTACGCGGTGACGAGCGATGAGTCGAAGTCGATCCATGTGCTGGCCCGGCAGCCGGTCGACACATCCCGGCCCCATCCGTTCACCGAGGACGGGAACACCGAGTTCAATATGTTCCTGTGGATGCCTCCGAGTGGTGACCGTGCGGCTGACGTGCTGCTGGCCGATTCAACGATCTTCAGCACGCTCTTCGGCGCCGACGAAAGCCTGCGGAATTTCTGGCGCAACCTCGTGTCGTAGCGATGTCGCAGGGAGGCCCGCGTGAGTGCACCCACGGACGTCACACTGGAACTCAACGACATTCAGCGCGGGATTCTCAGCCCGCGGCCGACCCCGTACGCGGCGACGTACCTGGTCTTCCGCATCGATGACCGCTCCCACGGCCGGGAGCTGATGAGACGGGCGTGCGCGGCGGCGACGTCCGCCGCCGACTCCTCCAGCTCCCTCGGGGACACCTGGATCAGTGTCGCCGTCACGTACTGGGGTCTGGAAGCTCTGGGGGTGCCGCGCTCATCGCTGGACACATTCGCCTGGGAGTTCCGGCAGGGGATGGCCGCCCGCGCACGAGCGCTGCGCGACGAGGGCGACAGCAGCCCACAGCGCTGGGAAACACCGCTCGGCACGCACGACGTCCATGTGGTGATCACGGCGGTAGCACCCGACTCCCCACGTTTGGAAGCGGCCATTGACCGCGCCCGCCCCGTCTACGAGCGTCTCCCCGGTGTGACAGCGATTTGGAGGCAGGACTGCTACGCGCTGCCCACCGAGAAGGAACATTTCGGCTACCTCGACGGTGTCAGCCATCCGGCCGTCGAAGGCAGCGGCATCCCAGGGTCCAATGAGTGGGAAGCGCCCTTGAAGGGCGGGGAGTTCGTACTCGGCTACCCGGATGAGATCGGTGGTGTCCAGACGCCGCAGCCGGCCGTGCTTGGACGCAACGGCAGCTATGCGGTCTTCCGTAAACTCCACCAGAACGTGGCCGAGTTCAGGCGTTATCTGAGGGACAACTCCACCGGCGAGCAGGACGAGGAACTGATCGCGGCGAAGATCATGGGCCGCTGGCGCAGCGGGGCCCCACTGGCGCTCGCCCCGCAGCGCGACGATCCCGCACTAGGCGCCGACCCCCACCGCCGCAACACCTTCCTGTACGAGCAGGACGATCCGACAGGATTCATCACCCCCGGAGGCTGCCACATCCGTCGGGCCAACCCGCGCGATTCCTCGGTGGCCGGGGAGGTGCGGCTGCATCGCATGATCCGGCGTGGCGCCGTCTACGGGCCGCCGCTGCCCGGAGGCGTGCTGGAGGACGATGGAGTGGACCGCGGTCTGATGTTCGCGTTCATCGGCGCCCATCTGGGCCGGCAGTTCGAGTTCGTACAGTCGGAGTGGATGAACGATGGCGTCTTCTTCGGGGCCGGCCACACGAAGGATCCCGTCGTCGGATTCGCGGACGGGGAGACCGGCTACACCATTCCCCGCCGGCCGGTGAGGCGCCGCCTCGCCCCACTGCCCCGGTTCGTCGTCGTCCGAGGGGGCGAGTACTGCTTCCTGCCGAGCCTGAGCGCCCTGCGCTGGCTCGGGGACCTTCCGGACTGACGGGCGGGCAAGCGTCATGGACACCCTGCATATCGTCCTCAACGCGGTCACCGTCATCTTTATCGCGGCCACCATGTTCGCCGCCGGACTGAAGGCCACCGTCCCGGCACTGCGCGGTGTCTTCGTCGACCTACCGCTGCTGTTGCTGGCGCTGATCGCCAACATGGTGGTCATCCCGCTGCTCGGCTGGGGCATCGGCGCGCTGTTCGCCCTCCCGCCTCCTTCCTTCGTCGCCCTCATCCTGATCGCCTCATCCCCGGGCGGCCCCTTCGGAGCAAAGCTGGCGACGATACAAAGGGGCGACGTCGTCGCGGGCGCGGCCATGCAGGTACTGCTCGCCTCCATCGGCAGCCTCACCTTCGCCCCCACCGCCAACGCCATCCTCACCGCCGCCGATATCGGCACCAAGGTGACCCTCGACGTCGGGGCGCTGGTGCGGACGGTGGCGATCCTGCAACTCGTCCCCTTCGCCATCGGCCTGCTCCTGCGCCGCTACGCCGAACCCACCGCACAGTCGTGGCAACCCACGGGAGCCGCAGTCTCCAACATCACGTTCCTGATCGTGCTGGTGGGCATGCTGCTGGGCAGCTGGCACGACGTCGTCGACCTCTTCGGCTCACTCGCACTGCTCGCGGGTTTCCTGCTTGCGGCGTTCGCCTTCGCTGTCGGAACACTGCTGGCCACCGGCCCGATGACACGCCGCACCACCATGGGGGGCATAAGCGCGGTACGCAACGTCGGACCCGCCCTGGCCGCGATCGGCCTGGCCTTCGCCGACCAACCCGCGATCCTGGGCGCGCTCGCCGCGATCCTCCTCAGCGGCCTGGTCGCGGGCCTTCCGATCGCCACGCTTCTCAGCAAACGGCGAGGTGCTCCGAAGAGGCCGCAGGAATGCCCTGACCAGGTGACTGAGTAGTGATCCGCGCACACGTTGGTTCGCGGATGTGGAGGCGGACATACCCGCAGATGGACACGGCCATACAAATCGGCCCGACCGGCAAGAAGTTGCTGCCGCTGACGGTCAAGAACGCAGGTCGGGCGCCGGCTTCGAGTGGTCACGCGCACTGAGGTGAGCGAGGCACTCGATCGGGTGATGGAGGCGCTGGCGGGGGCGGGTGAGGACGAGGTGGCGGCTGCGCTGGCTGCGGCCGGCGCTTCGGTCCCTCGCCCGTCGGCGCCGCCGGCGCCTTCTCGGACGCCGTTGCCGGGCCCTGGAAGCACGCCGTACATCGTTTCCGAGGTGGAGTGGGTCTGAGGGACCTGCAGCTTGCCTGAACGTTCTGCCCTCGAGCTCCTCCCTGATGGGAGGAGTGCTCGTAGCTGTGCGGAGGCGGAGCTCCCTGATCGGATCTGCAAGGCCTCAAATCCGCTGCCCTCAACGTGCCGAAGTTGATGGTGGCACTTTCTTATCGGGTCAGAGGGCCAACACGTACCTGCACCGATGTACAGGAGCGCGGCTGCCCCAGAGATCCACTCAACTCAAGAAGTCCAAGGCGACAAGCGTGCCGCCCACGAAGATCCAGATCCAGCCCATGATCTGAAGCGTGACCGAGCCCCCGATCATCAGCATGAAACGGGATGCGTATCGATGTGTCCGGTCTGTGGTCCCTCTGATGTTCAGTGCGAAGAACCAGCCGAAGATGAAGAAGAGTAGCGGCCCCAGGTCGAAGCCGTTCACTTTCTACCCAATCCGATCTCCTGCCCTCCAGGACCTCTTCAGCGAGATGGTCAACCCCCCTTGCCGCATGGAATCACCTGAAGAACCCGACTGCAATGAAGAACATGCCCAGGGGGATCCAGAAGCCGCCTACGATACGCAGTGTCTTCGGGGTGGCCGTACCAATCGCTGGGTTGGTTTGAGCGAAAATGCGGAAGGCGCGTTCGGCCGCCCCTCCGACATTTGTCGCCAAGATAATTCCGGCCACGAAAAAAACTACCCCTATTGCCCCGAAGAACATTCGTTCACTTCCCCTTCCGGCTTTCCCATAGGGTCCATCCGTCCGCGTTGCTAAACCCTGTGGAAACCTCGTTGCCCAAGCCCAACCCTACACCAGCTGAGACTGTTCCAACCGGGTCACCCTTGGAGTTGTTAGTTCCGATCGCAGTTTGGTGGCTTCCCCACATGCCGAGGCCTGCATGGAACGATCCGGACTTGTCCCAACCTGCTCCCTTGAGTTGGCTTATATCGTCAGCGTTGCTTTTTACCAAGCCGACATTTGCAGAGGCGCCAAAGTCCCAACCTGCAGTAGTGCTACCTCCCGAATACATGAGATTTAGTTGGTTGCGCCCATCCGGTGTGCGGGTTTCTACTAGGGAAATACTTCCATTAATCCCCACCCCAAGTCCCAGGGAGCCGCCGATTGTAATGCCTTGAGTGTTGTTATAACCAGTGGCATTGGCGACGCCGTCAATTAGCGTTCCAACGAACTTACTGCCCAGGTCGGGACCGGGCTCCCCGTTAAAGATCGAAAGTCCCTTGACGATGCCATGGCAGATAGCCTTCACGGTATCGTCGTGCTTCTTCTTTCGCTCGGCTTCTGCCCTCTGCTCCGCTTCCTCCTTCTTGACTTCCGTCTCATATGTGGTTAGGTCGCCGACTGCCGCCCCGTTGAAGCTTTGGCCCTGACCCAGGGTTTCCAACATCTGCTCGAGGAAGCCCCCGACGCCGGCTGCTTCGCGAAGTGCGCGACCCACGACCTGGTCTTCGTCGTCGACTGCCCGCACGGCATCCTTGATCTTCTTGGTCCAGGCGGCCTCGGCATCTTTCACCTGCGTCACGTACTTCGGGTAATCCGGGTCGTGGCGCATCGGGGTGAGTTTTCTGAAGTCATAGACCGCCTCGCCGACGCTGTTGACAGTCATCTCGTCCTTCTCCGCCTGCTCGACCAGGTTCTTCACGTGGCCGATCAGCTGGGAGAAGCGGTCGTGGGCGCTCCGAAGAAGGGAGGCGATTGCGTGGGCTTCCGTGTGGGCATCGGTGAACTGTTTACGTGTGTTGGTGAACCGTGTATAAGCGACGTCGCTGCTGACGCCAGCCCAGGAGCCGTCGTTCGCTATGGACTCCACCTTTGCCCCGTACAGGCGTCCCAGGTCGTCGAAGGTGTGGGCCATGTCGTCCCAGTCCTTGGCCGCCGTAATTAGCGCACTGAGGTCGATGGTGACCACGTCCTGATAGGTGAGATTGTTCGTTCCCATCTCCTAGCCCTCCTCTCCAGGATTGGTTCCCATGTCTATCTGCGCTATCCGGCTCTTGACGCCGAGGTCGGTGTATCGGAAGTCCTGGTGGGTTTTCTCCAAGGCGTTCTGGTCTTCTCCCAGACGCCCTTTCAGGTTCTTGACCTGCAGCTCCCACTCCGTGTGCGCGGCCTTGAGAGCGGATCCGGTCGCCCAACCATGGAACTTCTGGGCCGCTGTGGACGAGGAGTCGTCGGCGTGACTGCCGGCCTTGTCCGTGTCAGGCCGAATTTCCTCCCGCAGCGCCTTGACCGCGACCTGGTTGCCCGCGTGGTTCATCTTCAGGTCCGGCGCAGCTCCGGTACCACCTCCGCCCGCTGCGTCGGCAGCGCTGTCCAGCCGCATGCCGTCCTGCCTGCGGGCCAGCGCGTCGGCCTTCAGCTGCTCCCACTCGTCCCACGCCATCTCAGGGCCTCCCCCCGTAGTTGCTGTCTCCGTACCACGGCGTCCGCCCCGGCTCAGTCGGCATGGCTGCCTGCGCCTGGGCTACCGCCGCTGCACGTCGGCGCCTGCTCACAGCCCCAGCGGCGAGACACCCACCCGCAAGCACGACAACTCCCACACCCCCGAGGATCCATGGCAGTGCAGACCCACCGCCCATCGATGCGGATGCTGCCGACGATGGCCTGCTGTCATCCTTCGCAGAGGCCGTGGCCGACCCATTGGGTGCGTTGGATGCCGCTTGCTTGAAGTCGGGCAGCGGGTAGACGTCGGCCGGACCGGGGTCGCCGGGCGCGGTCAGCGCGATGCGGGGGCGGACGGCGCCGTAGCCGATGTAGTCGGTGCGCTCCTTGCCGCTTGTCGGCTTGCTCGCGCTGTCGAGCATGACCCGCAGGACCTGGTTGTTGGTCCAGTTCGGGTGCTTGGACCAGATCAGGGCAGCGGAGGCGGAGGCGAGGGCGGTGGCGTCGCTGGTGCCGTGTGAACTGCACAGTTCTGTGCCGCCGAGGCAGGCGGAGATAATGTCATCGCCCGGCGCGACCAGATCGACCTGGGGGCCGTGCTCGGACTCCTTCGTCGCCTTGACGCTCTTGTCGATCGCTCCGACGCCCACTACGCCGGAAGTGGCGCCCGGGTAATTGACTTCGTTGAGGGCGTCGCCGTCATTGCCCACAGCTGCGAAGATCAGCTTGCCTTTGGACAGCGCATAGGCGACAGCATCCGTCAACTCCCGAGAGTTCGCGGCACTGCCTCCCGAAATGCTGATGATCTGAGCGCGGGAATCGGCCGCGAACCGAATGGCCTTCGCCGTGGCGGTGGGAAAGTCGTCCTGGTTGCCGTCGGCGCGGTTGCGCTCGATGAAGCCCGGAGTGCGGATCGGCATGATCTTGGCCCCGGGGGCCAGGCCGTACGAGCCCGTAGTGGCACCCTTGGCCCCCGTGCCGGCGATGAGCACGGCCATGGTGGTGCCGTGACCGTCGTAGTCCGTACGTTCGTCACCGGCGCGGTTCGAGAAATCCTTGCCAGCCACGACCTGGCCCCGCAGGTCCGGAATGTCGGCCTGGACACCGGTGTCGATCACCGCGACCGTGATGCCCTTGCCCGTACTGGTCTTCCACATCTCATCGGCGTGCATGGCATCGAGGTACCACTGCCGCTCGCGGACGCTGTCGGCGTGCGCGGGAGTAACGGCAATGCTCGCCAACAAGGCTCCCGCGGCCGCGGACACGGCCTTGCTGCGCCATCTAACCCGCTCACTGCGGCTGCGCATGGTCATCCTTCTCGTCGTAGGTCTCCATCGGGCCCTTTGGGTAGTGGCGGCGGGAGTGGTCGGTTCTTCTTCTCCTCAGCCTGATGCTCCGCGTCTTCCTCTGCCTGGTGCTCCCTGTCCTCCGCCTGGTCGGTCTCGCGGCTGCCAGCGCGCCTGGCCCGGGCTGCACGGTCATCAGGCTTCGGGACGGGGGTGGAGGCACCACGGGATGGTCCACCTCGCTGCTGCAGCGGCTCGTCTGCGCACACTTCGTTTGCGGGTCGGACACCTCGCGAGGTGAAACCTGCCCGCTTGCGGTCTCGGGAAGGTCGGGGCTGCCCCTCGACGATCCCGTTGGACGAGGCAGGCATTCGCCCTCGCGTCACACCCTCCCGGTTCGCAGCGCCGTCGTCGTCGCGGGCTGGCGTGCCCCCTGCAGCACGGCTTCTCAGCTCGGCGCCACGGCCGCTGGGAGCTTGCTGCTCGTTCGGAGTGCCACCGATGACGTTGCCACGTGGAAACGCACCGCCAGGCCGTCCGGGCGTTGGCGAGACGGGACGACCGCCAGTGATGCCACCGCCGCTCCTGGCCGAGGGGGAGCCAGTCGGCCCGGGCTCAGCGCCGGGCTGACCGCCGGTCGCACCGGGGCCGTAGGGGCCGGCGAATCCGCGTCCTGGAATACGCGGGCCTGCGGACGTCCCCGGTCCGGATCGCGTGGCCAGAGGGCCCCGGCCCCCGTACACAGGACGCTCGCTCCCTCCTCGGACGCTGGGAGGCAAGGGTGTTCCGGTCCCAAACGCCGGCGGGAGCGGTCCGGTCACCACCGGTGCCCGACCGACCGGACTGCCCCCCGCTCCGACAGGCGGCGCTGACGGGGAGGCAGGAATCACCGGAGACGGCAGGGTGCCTGTGCTGTCGATCACCGTGTTCGCGGCATCTACGTGATGTCGCGGCAGCGGCACATCTGACACGCTGGGTACATCCGTTGGATGGTGTGGCACGGGGACCCTCGGTACAGGACTTGTCCGGCTCACGCTGGAGTCGACGGTCGTCTGCCGTGCTGGTACCTCTGTTCGCACGGGCATCCCGGGGTAAGTCCCCTTCCGCCCGTCGGTAGTGGCGGAAATGTGGGTTTCGCCGCCGAACCGATCCGGCACGAACCGCTGAGGCAACTCCGGGAACGTCGGTGCAGCCAGCGCGCTGATCTGCTCCGTCGATGCCGTGTACGACTGAGCAAGCTTCATCATCAGCCCGCCGGCCTCAGCACGGGTGTTGGCGTACTGGGTCTTGGCCTTCGCCACCGCGGAGTCCGACGGGCCGCCGCCGTGATCGCCGACGTTCGTCGCCTTCGCCGCATGCGCGTCAAGCACCGAGCGCGCACTGACACTCTGGTTCCGTAGCATCTCAAGCTGCGGCTTGACCTCGTGCAGCGTGTCTGCCGCGTGGCCCAGCCACTTACCCGCGTTCTCGCTGTAATCACCCAGGCTCAGTGTGGCCAGCGCTGCCTGGTAGCACCAGGTCCGGAACGCCTGGCCGCCCTCGCCTTCCCACTCGACCGCCATGCTGTGGGTCCGCAGATCGCCGCCGATCTCCTTGATCGTCTTGGCGGCCTCCGTCAGAAGCTCACCGAGACCGCTGGCCGTCGGCCCGTCGGCCGACTCCACCATGGCCCACAACTGTTCGGGGTCCTGGACCAGGAACCGCTCCTGCCTGACCGTCTCCCACATGCGGCTGACAAAGTCAGACACGGGCCCCCAGCATCTTTCCTGCCCAGAGCATGCCGTCGCGCTGTCTCATCACCACGGGGATCACAGGCCACCTGTCTGCGAGTCCGACGTGGAGCCGTGTCCGCCATCGCCGGACGCATCCGCCCCGCCGTGAGCGTGTCCCTTTGATCCCGGCCCGACCTCATCGACAGCCAGCTTGTCGGCCTCCACACGGATGCGGTGCAGGCGATCGCGAACGTCGGCGTCGAGATTGTGATAGTTGCTCTTCGACGCGTCGACCGTGACCATCAGCCCCTCGATCTGCAGAGCCAGCACCTTGGAAAGGCGCTCCAGTTGGGAATGCACCTGGGTGTAGGCACCGTGGAGCGCGTCTGCTTCGTCGAAGTTGCCCAACCGCCCTGCCGGCAGGGTGCCGTCCGCGATCCTGTGCGGGGCAGCCTTCAACTTCTCCAGCCGAGTCAGGAGGTCGTTCACCCGGTTCTTGAAGGCCGTCAGCGTCTCGGCCTCGACCCGCAACTCCCGGGTCATGACGGCACCTACACCTGCGATTGGGCCGATGCCGGACGCGGCCAGCGCACCGGCGGCCGATTCCAGCGCAGCGGCAGTTGCCTGCGGATCCCCCGTGTTGTCGGCCACCGAGTCCTCCCCCGTGCAGTCAGCCCCTCAGCAGCACCTTAGCCAGTCACTTGTGGTGCCCCTGCCATCTGATATCCGTAACAGATGCAACCCAGGCACGATAGTCGTGACCTTGGCTGATCACGGAACTCTTACGCCGCCCGGGGACACGGCTGGCTGGGAAATGACCACGCCTTACGGTCGGCGCTGTTCCCCGGTGCCTCCCCCTGGGGCGGAGCCCAGGTCGAACTCCATAAGCGGCGGTCGGCGACAGCCCCATGTGTCAGCCGTGAGGCGTGGCGCGAGTGTGCATGGCTCCCTGCCCGCAGATGGACACCCACATCCAGATCGGCCCGACCGGCAAGAAGTTGCTGCCGCTGACGGTCAAGAACGCGGGTCCGACGCCGGCTTCGAGTGGTCACGCGCACTGACGTGAGCGGGGCACTCGATCGGGTGATTGAGGCGCTGGCGAGGGTGAGCGAGGAGGACGTGGCTGCGGTCGGTGCTTCGCGTCCTCGCCCTTCGGCGCCGCTGGCATCCTCTCGGACGCCGCTGCCGAGCCGTGGAAGTGCCCCGAACATCGTCTCCGAGGTGGAGTGGGTCTGAGGGCCGTTCCCGGCTTGTACACAACTGCATGGCCCCCGAGTCCCCTTCCCTGAGGGAGGGGACCCGCTGGTGTGCTTTGGCGGCTGGCGGCCGTACCGTGCAAAGCAATCAGCCGCCCGCGGCTGCACGGCGCCGCGCTCCGGGTAACGATCTTCATTGGCGAGTGCTACTCATTCCACCACAAGCCGATTTACAGCGAGATCGTCCACCGTGCACACCATTCCGGGCTGGCTGGCGCGAGCGTGTTCAAGGGCACCGAGGACTTCGATGTGTCCTCCGCGTGTTCAGACCAGCCGTCTGAATAGCCTTCAGCATCTAGCCGTTGGCCGATGTGATGTTGCCTTTCGCAGGTGGTGCGATCAGCCTTGTGTGCTGGGGCGTTTGGGTATCGACCACCGGACAGGTGATTCGTGCCAACGGTAGGCCCGTTATGGGAGGCGGGATGGGCGAGGTCGACGCGCTGATCATTACGGCGTTGAAGGAGGAGTACGAGGCGGCCCGCGCCGCAGGCTCAGCTGGGTACGCGGGGCACCCCGGTGTCGCGGCCTGGGAAGAACGTGAGCCGGAGTCCTTGACCCCTTATCTCGTAGGAACGTACGTCCTGGCCGACGGCTCGCGCATGAGCGTGGCTCTGGCACGGCCCACCAGGATGGGGGTAACCGCGACCGCGCCGGTGGTGTCGACGCTCGTGGAACGCCTGAGGCCACGGTGCCTCGCGATGTGCGGAGTGTGCGCCGGCAACCCGGCCGATGCGGCCCTCGGTGACGTGGTGGTGGCCGAGTTGGCGTACGCCTACGACGAGGGCAAGCGTACGCAGGACGGCTTCGAGGGAGATCACCGCCAGATTCCCGCGCCCGATGGGTGGGTGCGCGTCGCGCAGGACCTGGAGACGACAGACCTACCCAGTTTCGGCGAGGCCTCTCCGGAAGAGGGGCGGACCTGGCTGATGGAACGGCTCTACGCGGGTGAGGACCCCAGGCGGCATCCGGCACGCTCTCGTTTCCTGCCTCGTGCATCGTGGACCGAACAAATCCAGAGCCTGCAAGCGGACGGCCTGGTGATCCGGGAAGGTACTGCCCTCTCCCTGACGGACGCCGGGTACGCGCTCATCGAACAGGTCGTTTACGACGACTTGGACGGCCCTCGGAAGCTGCCGTTCGCCGTCGTCGTCGGGCCCATGGCCAGTGGCAACGTCGTCGTGAAGGATGGGCTCACCTGGGACCGGCTGAAGCAGTGGGGGGTCCGTTCCGTCGCTGGCCTGGAGATGGAGTCCGCGACCATCGCGCAGGTCGCACACCGGCTGGGCCTGTCCGATTGGGTGGTTGCCAAAGGGGTCATGGACCACGCCGACCCGCGCAAGGACGACCGGCACAAGCGGTTCGCGGCGCGCTCCTCCGCAGAGGTTCTGTTCAAGTTGCTGGGTCGGCGCCTGGCCTCGAAGCATATGCCCGCGCAGATTGGTGCCATGTCCCGGGTCAGGTCCGTCTACGTCATCGGTGGCGTCACGGGTGAAACAACCTACCCCGACTACGAGAAGTCCCAGCTTGCGCACGTCTGCGAGCAACTGGGGCAGGCCGTGGCCAAGGCCGGTGCGGAACTCGCCGTGTGCAGCCCCTTTCCCGACTCCGCCGACCTTCACACGGTGATCGGTTACGTCCAGTCCGGCGTGGGCCGCATTGTCCATCTGCACAGTCCTCGGCATCCGGAGGTCGCCGAGAAGCAGAGGGAGATGCTGGAGATGCTCGGTACCGGTCACGGTACGGAGATTAAGAACTGGTACTACCCGGGCCCTGAAGACGACGACTCCAAGGAACAGGCGTGGCTGCTGTGCCAGATTCAGGCCCTCGAAGAAGCTGATGTGGTGATATCGATTGGAGGCCGCGTCTCGAAAACCGCGAACACGGTGCTCCATCTGGCCGAGGCCCGTAGGAAGCCGATCGTACCGTTCGCGTTTCTCGGCGGTGCGTCCCGGCGTGCATACCAACGACGGGACTGGGCCCGTATCCATCCTGGACTGGACCACCGCCAGCTCACGGAACGAGATGCGGTAGCCGACGCCATGAAGATCGCGGATCAGCTGGTGACCGCCCGGCTGCGCACGCCTCACAACTACAGATGGCCACCCGGTCGCGTCTTCATCAGCCGTGCGAGGCCCGACTCCCAATTCGCGCAGGCCCTGGAGGCCTACCTCTCCGGTGCGGGGGTCACTGCGCTGATCGGCGAGAGAGAGTTGCGGCCGGACCGCATGGTCAACCCAACGATTGAGGACGCGGTTCTCTCCGCAGACCTGTTCGTCGTCCTGTGGAGCAGGTCGTACGCACTGAGCAGGTTCTGCTTCGACGAGATCGAATTAGCCCTGCGACGGCATGAGGTAGGCGAACTGCAGCTCTGGATCATCAACCTAGACGGCTCGGACATCGTCCCGCCTGCGGCTCGTGCTCTGCCGCAGACTGTGGCGAAAACGCCTCACGCCCTCGTCGCCCTCGTCCGTGAACTGCTAGAGCATGCCGAACCGGAACCTGCGGTCCCTCGGCCGTGAGTGGTCATACCCCCTGGGCTGACGAGGGATCCGCAGGAATCGCACGGAGGACTCTAAGGCCTCTGCCCGCAGATGGACACGGCCATACAAATCGGCCCGATCGGCAAGAAGTTGCTGCCGCTGACGGTCAAGAACGCAGGTCCGGCGCCGGCTTCGAGTGGTCACGCGCACTGACTACCGCGTGCCTTGCCCGGATCGAACCCGCGCCGTCAGCCGGCTGGACGCTGCGCTGGAGTACGGCGGGGCACCCTCCGCCTTTGGTGATCACCCCCGATCGCCGGGCCTGCCACTTGCGCGCGGATCCTGACCTGCCCCTCGGCATCGACAGCACCCCACGACGTCACAACCACGCCCATCCCCTCCCCGCCGATGCCACGGTCGTCTTCTTCACCGATGGGCTCGTCGAACACCGTGACCACTCGCTCGAGGCGGGCCTGCAACGCCTCGCTGCCATCGCCGCCGCCCACGCTGAACTGCCCGTGGCCGACCTCGTCCGCGTACTGATCGAGGAACACCCCAGCGACGGACACGACGACATGGCAGTGCTCGCCCTCCGAGCTCCGAGCATCCGGCCCTCATGGCCCGGCAAGCAGATGCATCGGTCGGAACAGAGCTAGCTCCCCAGCGTGGCTCGAAGGGCTCGACTCCCTTTGCTCGTCCGGCGGCCCCGAAGCGGAGACTCCGTACGCCCCTGCCGGAGCCGGCAGGCTCCTCGCACATCCGCTCAGAGGTGGAGTGGGTCTGAGCTCGCTGCGGTGTCGGGCGTCGACCTGCACTGGCCGGACACCAGGAGATCGACTCGACGACCGGGCCGGTATCCCGGCAGTGCGCGGATCCGGCCGCGATTGATCACTTTCCGTCGACGCCGGGCTGGATCTCCAGCGTGAAGACCGCGTCCTCGGGGCCAGTGCCTTCTTCGCCCGCCCACACGATCACGCGCACGTGCTGCTCGCTGATGCCGTTCACCTTCCACTCGGTCACAAGGTCGGTGAGGACGAGGGCGGCGACGTATTTGGCATCCTCGCTCCGGGACTCGGTGGTGACCCTTCCCCGCCACCGGCGGGAAGGGCCGCCGTGGGGGCGCCAGCCGTGCGAGCCGTGTGGCTCCTCCACTCGGTACGCCCACACCCTCTCGGTGCCCATGGCACCGATCCTGTCACCAAGTAGCCCTCGTGCGCCGGATCGGATCGACGCCCGCCGAGCGGGGCAGCGTCCTTCCTGTGGATGATGTACCGCTGCGTCTGGGCCCGGAAGCCGAACCAGGAACGTGTTCTCCGCATCGAGATCGACCGGGCGGGGTTCCAGTGGGCGCTGGCCCATTCGGCACTCGGCCACTTCCAGCCCGGTGTGCACGCGGACCGCGACCAGTGGCGCGCAGAGGTCGCCGCGTGCCCGGTGCGCGTGCAGTGGGACCCGGACCGGTCGGTCCTTCTGGAACCGCAGCCGTGGCGTGCCATTCAGGTCGGCCTGTCCGGCCAAGCCGTGAGCCGTTACGTGGACCACTGGATCGTGGACATCGCAGACGTCACCGAACTGGCGCGGTCGACGCACTCTGCCGTACGCGAGGGCAGGATCGAGGAGGTCGAGCGTCAGGTGTCGGCCGAACGCCCGTACCCGCTGCCGGAGCATCTTCGCCGACGAGTGGGAGCGGACGGCTGACATGTACAAGAGGCGCATCGGCGCGTGGGGGCTGGTCGCCCCTCGACGGACGAGAAGTGGATGGCGTTCGGCCTCGGACTGGTGGCCGGGCAGCCGGACACCTTGAGAGACGGCGCCGATGCCCTACTCGTACGCGTGGCCGACTGAGACGTACCCATGCTCACGGACTACCAGGAGGAAGTCACCGTCGCGGCTGTCATCGAGTGCCTGCGGGAGAACTGCGGCATCGACGGCGTCGGCATCGGCCTGACCTTCGACCCAGAGAGGAATCGCTACCAGTTCACCTGGGACGGTGCGCCCGCGGAGCCGGACCATGCTTGATCCAGACGTGCGTGACCAGCGCGTCAACCGGTCATGAGACCAGATCCAGATCGGCCCGACCGACAGGAAGCCGCTGCCGCCGGCGGTCAAGAACGCCGGTCCGGTGCCTGCTCGCGGCACACCTGTTCTCCAGCTGTCCGCCAGTCCGAGGGGCCACCCTTCGGCCGATGTCGCACGGGGCGCCGCTCGCCGTGAAAGGTGGCCACTCGCGGTTCCACCGGCCGGGAAGAGGCCTCGGCCGGGCCTGGTTCAGGAGACCGCAGACGTCAGGTACGTCAGGTAGACCCCTCCCTCGCAGTCGGGCATCTTCCGCAGCGTCCAGCGGCCCCGGACGGTCGTGGTGGAGAAGTTCGACTCGGCGTCGTCCTCCTCCACCTCACCGTCCTTGGGGGTGTATCCGGCCTCGGGGAGCCGCTTGTGCAGAAAGCCCAGGGTGGCGTCGAAGCCGCTCCGTACGACCGTGGCGACGATCAGCCGGCCGCCGGTGCGGTGCTCCACCGAGGTCACGACCGCGCCCTCGGGCACCGGCAGATCCGCCGGGAAGTCCTTGGGAAGCGGCAGTGAGGCAGCGGTGGGGCAGCCGCCGGGCGCGGAGGCGGCCGTGTACGGCGTCGCAGGCAAGGGCCCGGCGTTCCGGGGCGTGGGCGAGCATCCGGTGACGGCCGCCAGGCCGAGGACGGCGCCGAGCAGCACGGCAGCCGGGGCGAACGGCTTCACCTAGCGGCCTCCCGTGGACTTCTTGTGCTTGCCGGCGACCACGGCGTCGTACGCGCCGTACAGCGTGTTGCCGGAGGACTGGCGGGCGATGGAAGCCAGTGCGTCGTAGTTCTGCGTGCCGCCGGTGGCGCAGGTGCCGGTGCAGCCGTCGGCGTAGGCAGCGAGCACGCGGCCCTGGGCGTCGAGGGTGACGTCGATGAAGTCCAGGAGGTTGCGGTCCTGGCCGCAGGTGGTGCCGCCCGTGCAGATGGACCCCTTCTGCACCGGGTCGGTGGGGGTGGCGTCGACGGTGACCCAGGACTGGCCGCCGTCGTAGGTGGTGGCCACGTACAGGTGCCAGACGCCCTTGAAGTTGGCCGTGTCCTGGTAGTTGCCCCCGGTGGTGGTGCCCAGGAAGGCGAAGGCGGCGCGGTTGTCGTCGCCCGCGGTCACGGCCGGGAAGACGATGTTCTTGATGCCGAGGGACGCGCCGACGTTCTGGTCGTACAGCCACGTCTTGCCCTTGTCGTGGCTGGCGGCGATCCGCGCGGTGCCGTCGCTGTTCTGGTAGCCCATGTACACAGTCCCGCCGGCGCCGATTCCGACGCTCGGGTCGGAGTCACCGGGAGTGCTGGACGGGTTCTTGCGGACGGTCCACGTGAGCCCGTTGTCCTCGGAGACGGCCACGGCCTGGTTGCCGCCGCAGCCCTTGTTGGGCACGTACACCGTGCCGTCCGGGGCGACCTTCACATGCCCGTGCAGGCCGCCGCAGTCCAGCAGCGAGTACATCGGAACGGCCGGCCCGTACGTCAGGCCGCCGTCCCGGCTGACCGCGCAGGAGGCGTCGGCGATGTCCTGGGAGCAGTAGTACACG
Source organism: Streptomyces sp. NPDC031426 (assembly GCF_055581585.1). NCBI lineage: Bacteria > Bacillati > Actinomycetota > Actinomycetes > Kitasatosporales > Streptomycetaceae > Streptomyces > Streptomyces sp. NPDC031426. The sequence goes on along the minus strand of NZ_JBVIJE010000004.1, from coordinate 517,243 downwards.
GCGTTGGGGTACGACGTGATGGCGCCCGGCCCGCCCGGGGCGAAGGGGCCGCCGCCGATGGTCTGGTGGTCGACGCCGGAGTTGATGCCCGAGCCGCCCGTCGGTGTCCACGTCTCGCCGTCGTCGTCGGTGTAGCAGGTCAGGGCCGTCTTGCCGGCGAGCTGCGATTCGAAGGTGCGGTGGGTGGCCGGGTCGGTGAACAGGATCGGGTCGAGGCTGGTGGTGCTGCCCTGGGGACAGCCGTTGGCCGCGTTGGCGCTCTTGTCCTGCCAGGTGGCGCCGCCCGCGCCGGCGTAGGTGACCTTCAGCGTCGAGGTGTAGGCCTGGAACATCGCGGCACCGGTTGCGCGGTCGACGCCGATCGAGGGTTCGCCGGCGTTGTGCGCGTCCTTGATGCTGTCGGGTGCCGAGGAGTTCGCGTACGTCGGCGGGGTCGCCGTACTCGGCGGCGGATCGGCCGGATCGGCGACCAGGCTCGCCCTGCCGGTGAAGCTGTCGCCGAGCGGGGCGTACGGCACCACGCGCACGGTGTACGACGCCGTCACCGCCGGAAGCAGCACGGTCTCCGGGTCGCTGGAAGACGCGGAGGCGGCCACCTCGCGGCCGCCCGCGTCGAGGACGTACAGGTCGAAGTCGGCGGCGGAGTCCGGCCACTTGACGTCGACGCGCAGGCTGTGACCGGTGTCGTAGCCCACGGGCACCGACACCTTCAGGGCGTAGTCGTCGCAGGGTTGCGCATTCCCGCAGCTCACCGTCCCGGTAGTGCCGGAGACGTTCGGGACGGCGAAGGGACCGGCGCTCCACGTGGTCGTGGGCGCAGTGTCGCTGACCGATCCGGAGGGCGGGGTGGCGGCGTCGGCCGGCACACTCGGCAGGGTTCCGGCGATGAGTGCCAGCAACCCGACGGCGAGACGCCCCTGCGACGGCAGGTGGCGGCGAAGACGGAGTGTCGAAAGGAAAGCCACAGGTACCTCGTAGGTTCGCGAGTCGGACCAAGGGTGGTGGTGCGTAGCGGTACGGGTGGTGCCTTCGTCTGCTCTACGAGGAGGCGGGCGGCGTCCGTCGCGAGAAACCGAACTCTTTTCGAACCGGACCTGACCGTGCGCGAGCGCCCACTCGAAACCCGCCCGGTGTGCACGCGGCCTGCGACCAGTGGCATACAGGGGTCGCCGAGTGCCCGGTGCACGATCAGCGGGACCCTCCGGCCCAGCCCGGCGGTCGACGCGCTCTGTCGTGCTCCCCGTCGGCAGGGGGCTCGGCCGGCTCGGCACGGTCCTCGTCGTCGTACCGGCGCTCTGGTGCCACCGGTGCCTGCTCACGCCCGCAGGGCACGCTGTCGCGTGGCTGGCGCGCGGGGTCGGCGCCGGGCCCGCCTGGGTGCACGCGTGCGTGCTGCGCCCCATCGGCCAAGCGGTCGCCTGGCTGCTGACGGGCATCGGCGCGGTCCTGGCCGCCATGGGCATCGGCGTGTACCCGGCCGTGGCCCGGCTGGCCCGGTGTCTGCTCGTCCTCCCCGCGCACTGGCTGTACGACCGGGTCCTCGCGCCCGTCGGACGTGCCGTCGCCCGGTGCGGACGAGGGCTGGGGTGGCTGCCGGGCGTGCTCGGCACCGGCGTCGCGATGGCCCTGTACTGGGCCCTCCGCGTCCTCATCGTCCTGCCCGCCCTCGCGCCGTGGCGCCGGGTTCTCGCGCCGGTCGGCCGGTTCCTCGCCGTCGTGACGCGCGAGGTGGGCGATGCCCTCGGGCACGCCTGGCGGATCGCCGGCCGGATCTCGCGGGCTGTCGGCCGCGTGCTCGGGACCCTCTTCCGGTGGATCTTCGTGGAGCCCCTGCGCCGGGTGTACCGGAACGTCCTCACCCCGGTCGGCCACCTCGTCCGGGACGCCGTTCTGCGTCCCGCGGCCGAGGGCGCGCGTGGTGGGCCGGGCCGTCCGCGAGGCCCTCACGAGCGCCCGCGACACCGTACGGCAGGCCCGCGCCGACTTCCGGCGGATCCTGTTCGGCGAGCCCCGGCAGCCGGCCTCGGTGGACCGGCGGGAACCTCAGGGGCCCGCGACACGTACTCTTGGTAGCAGTACGACCGCACTCACGAAGGACTAGGACACTGGGCAAGCGACAGCCCGAAGGCCCGCCGCCCGCACCCGCGGTGCAGCGCATCCGACTGCGCTACACCAAGCGCGGCCGCCTGAGGTTCACCAGCCACCGAGACTTCCAGCGCGCCTTCGAGCGTGCGCTGCGCCGCGCCGAGGTGCCCATGGCGTACTCGGCCGGATTCACGCCGCACCCGAAGGTGTCGTACGCCAATGCCGCACCCACCGGCACGGGCAGTGAGGCGGAGTACCTGGAGATCGCGCTCACCGCCGCGCGCGAGCCGGAGACCTTGCGCGTCCTCCTCGACGAGTCGCTGCCCCCCGGGCTCGACGTGATCGAGGCGGTCGAGGCGCGGACCCCGGGCCTCGCCGACCGGCTGACGGCCTCCGTCTGGGAGCTGCGGCTGGACGGCGTCGACCCGGCCGACGCCGAGCGCGCGGTCGACGCGTTCAACCGGGCCGGCACCGTCGAGGTCCAGCGGATGACCAAGAACGGCGTCCGCACCTTCGACACCCGCCCGGCCGTGGTGAGCCTGGAAACGCACGGTTCACCGGCTGATAGGCCTAGCGACCAGCCCTGTGCGATACTGCGGCTGGTTGTTCGGCACGTGACGCCTGCCGTACGACCCGACGACGTCCTGTCCGGTCTCCGCGCCGTGGCCGACCTGGCGCCGCCGGTCCCCGCAGCGGTGACCAGGCTGGCGCAGGGGCTGTTCGATGAAGAGACCGGCACGGTGACCGACCCGCTCGCACCCGACCGCGAGGCAGCCGAGGCCCTGACGGCCGCACCGGCCGCCGCCGCGACGGCGCCGACGCCGGAAGGTTCCGCGTAGGGACGGACGTCGTAGCGCCGCCCTCGTACTCGGGAGCCACCTGGGTCGGGCAGCGCACCGACCAGAAGACTTTCGCCAGGCCGTACCGACAAGGCGTACGGAACCGGCGAGACAGGACACAGAGTGCTCCCGTGCGGCGCCCGCGCCCCGGACGGCGGCCTTCGCGTACGACGCGGGCCGCGGACGTCAACGGCGGACGGTCCATCGAGACCGACGCCGGACCAGGCGCGGCGCCCGGGAGCCTGACGGGAGAAACGCCCGCATGCTCGAACCGACCGAACCCAACCAGGGTTCTGAACTGAACACTCCGAGCGACACCCTGCCGCCGCGCAGGCGTCGCCGTGCCGCCTCACGCCCGGCCGGACCGCCGGCCGCGGCGGAGGCTCCCGCCGAGGTGACCGTGCCGGCCATACCGGCCGCCGAGTCCGACGAGGTCGCCGAGGTCCTTGAGGCCGCTGAGGCTCAGGCAACTGAAGAAGCAGCAGAGGCGACTGAGGCCGAAGAGGCCGCTGTGCCGGGCGCTGAGGCGCAGGCGGAAGCGGTCGAGGCAGTCTTGGCACCCGCTGCCGAGGAGGCCGAGTCCGCCGCGCGTCCGCGCCGCCGTGCCACGCGTCGCGCCTCCGCGCCTGCCGGGGCGCCGGTGTCTGCCGAGGCCGTCGTTCCGGCCGCATCCGCCGCTGAGACCGAGAAGCCCGTCGCCGAGGGCGGCGAGGTCGTCTCCGGCGAGGAGGCCGCGCCCCGCCGCGTCCGCCGCCGCGCCACGCGCAGCGTCTCCGCGCCGCCCGCGGTTGTCTCGGGTGCCAATGAGGCCTCTGTGACGGAGGAGGCCGCAGAGGCCCCGCTCGCTGCGGAAACCACCGCCCCTGCTGCCGCTGCTTCGGAAGAGGCCGAGCCCGCCGCGCGTCCGCGCCGCCGCACCACGCGCCGTGCGTCCGCGTCCACCGGCGCCCCGGCGGCCGCCGAGGCCGTCGAGGCCGTGGTTCCGGCCGCCGCCGCGTCCGACGCCGACCAGGCTCGGGAAGAGACGGCGGTCGTCAAGGCGCCCGCTGCCGAGGAGGCCGGTCGTCCGCGTCGCCGGGTCGCCCGCCGTGCGTCCGCGCCCGCCGGGTCCCCGGCCTCCGCCGAGGCCGCCGAGACCGTCGTCCCGGCCACCGCCGCGCCGGGTACGGCCGCTGCCGCCGAGGCCGACGGCCTCGCTGAGCAGCCCGCCGTCCAGGCGCCCGCCGCCGCGGAGGAGGCCCCCGCCGCGCGTCCGCGCCGCCGTGCGACCCGCCGCGCGTCCGCGCCCGCCGGTGCGCCGAAGGCGGCCGAGTCCGCTGCCGCCGAGGCTCCCGCTGCCGAAACCCCCGTCACCGAGGCTGCCGCTGCCACCGAGGTGAGCGGTGTCGCCGAGGAGGCCGCCGCTGCCGGTCGTCCGCGTCGCCGGGTCGCCCGTCGCGCGTCCGCGCCCGCCGGTGCGCCGAAGGCCGCCGAGGCGGCTCCCGCCGCCGAAGCCGTCCCCGCCCAGGCCGTCCGGGAAGCGGAGGAGACCGCGGAAGCCGTCCAGGTGCCGGTCGCCGAGGAGGCCGCCCAGCGCCGCACCCGTCGCCGGTCCACCCGCCGGGCGTCCGCGCCCGCCACCGACACCGCCGAGTCCGCGGAGGCCACGGCCGACGAGACCGCCGCCGGTGCCCAGACCCCGGAGGTCCCCGTCACCACGCACACCACCGAGCCCGCCACCGCCGCCCAGGCGCCGCAGGCCCCCGCGTCGCAGGCCCCCGCCGAGGAGGCCCCCGCCGAGGCGGCCGGCCCGCGCCGTTCCCGGCGCCGGGTCGTGCGCCCCGTGTTCGGGTTCTCCGAGCCCGCGCAGCCCACGCAGCCCGCGCAGCCCGCCGAGGCGGAGACCCGCGAGCCCGAGCCCGAGCCCGAGGCCGCGCGCCGACCCGCACGCCCGGCCGTCGCCGTCTTCCAGGCGCCGGTGTTCACCGAGCCGAGGTTCCAGACCCCGGAGCGCGCCGCCGCCCAGGCAGCCGCCGAGGCCGCCGAGGCGGAGGAGCCCGAGGAGTACCCGGAGGAGCGCGCCGAGACCGGCACGCGCCGCCGCCGTCGCCGCCGGGGCACCGTCGAGGAGACCCCGGCCGTCGAGGCCGCCGCCGAGGAGGAGCCGGAGGAGCCCGCCGAGGCCGTTGCCGAAGCGGAGGAGGCCGAGGAGGAGGCCGAGGAGACGGAGGGCGCCGAGGGCTTCGAGGAGTCCGGTGCGCGCCGCCGTCGCCGTCGTGGCGGTCGGCGTCGCCGTCGCGGTGAGACCGCCGAGGGCGAGGGCGCGGAGGCGGAGGCCGAGGAACTGGCCGCCGAGCAGGCCGCGCAGGACGCCGAGGACACCGCCGAGCAGGAGGAGGAGGACGCCGAGGAGGCCCACGACGAGGCCGGTGTCTCCAGCTCCAGCAGCCGTCGCCGCCGGCGCCGTCGTCGGCGCGCCGGGGACACCAGCGTCGACACCGAGCCCGGCGAGGGCGACCCGGAGCGTACGGTCGTCAAGGTCCGCGAGCCCCGCAAGCCCGCCGAGCCGTCGGACGAGGTGCAGTCCATCAAGGGCTCGACCCGTCTGGAGGCCAAGAAGCAGCGCCGCCGGGAAGGCCGTGAGCAGGGGCGCCGCCGTGTCCCGATCATCACCGAGGCCGAGTTCCTGGCCCGCCGCGAGGCCGTCGAGCGCGTGATGGTCGTGCGTCAGCACGGCGAGCGCACGCAGATCGGCGTCCTGGAGGACGGCGTGCTCGTCGAGCACTACGTCAACAAGGAGCAGGCGACCTCGTACGTCGGCAATGTCTACCTCGGCAAGGTCCAGAACGTGCTGCCGTCGATGGAGGCCGCCTTCATCGACATCGGCAAGGGACGGAACGCCGTCCTGTACGCCGGTGAGGTCAACTTCGAGGCGCTGGGCATGGCCAACGGCCCGCGCCGCATCGAGTCCGCCCTGAAGTCCGGGCAGTCGGTCCTCGTCCAGGTGACGAAGGACCCGATCGGGCACAAGGGCGCGCGTCTGACCAGCCAGGTCTCCCTGCCCGGCCGCTACCTCGTGTACGTCCCCGAGGGCTCGATGACCGGGATCAGCCGCAAGCTGCCCGACACCGAGCGGGCCCGGCTGAAGACCATCCTCAAGAAGATCGTCCCCGAGGACGCGGGCGTCATCGTGCGCACCGCCGCCGAGGGCGCGAGCGAGGACGAGCTGCGCCGGGACGTCGAGCGGCTGCAGGCGCAGTGGGAGGACATCCAGAAGAAGTCGAAGAACGGCAACGCCCCGACGCTGCTGTACGGCGAGCCGGACATGACCGTCCGGGTCGTGCGCGACATCTTCAACGAGGACTTCTCCAAGGTCATCGTCAGCGGTGACGACGCCTGGGACACGGTCCACGGGTACGTCTCGCACGTCGCCCCGGATCTGGCGGGCCGGCTGTCGAAGTGGACCTCCGAGGTCGACGTCTTCGCCACCTACCGGATCGACGAGCAGCTCGCCAAGGCCCTGGACCGCAAGGTCTGGCTGCCCAGCGGCGGTTCGCTGGTGATCGACAAGACCGAGGCGATGGTCGTCATCGACGTCAACACCGGCAAGTTCACCGGCCAGGGCGGCAACCTGGAGGAGACGGTCACCAGGAACAACCTGGAGGCGGCCGAGGAGATCGTGCGCCAGCTGCGGCTGCGCGACCTCGGCGGCATCGTCGTCATCGACTTCATCGACATGGTCCTGGAGTCCAACCGCGACCTGGTGCTGCGCCGTCTGCTGGAGTGCCTGGGCCGCGACCGGACCAAGCACCAGGTGGCCGAGGTGACCTCGCTGGGCCTGGTTCAGATGACCCGCAAGCGGGTCGGCCAGGGTCTGCTGGAGTCCTTCTCCGAGACCTGCGTCCACTGCAACGGCCGCGGTGTCATCGTGCACATGGAGCAGCCGAGCGTCGCCGCCGGCGGTGGCGGCAAGCGCAAGAAGCGCGGGCGTGGCGGTGAGGTGCACGAGCACGTGCACGAGACCGCCGCCGTGGCCGTGGAGACCGGCGAGGCCGTCGAGCCCGAGGTGGAGACCGCCGCCGAGGTGGCCGCCGAGGTCGCCGAGCCGGTCACCCTGCCGGCTCCCGACTTCGCGCCGGACGAGGAGCTGTACAGCAGCGTCGCCGAGGCGGAGGCGGCGGCCACCCGTGGCCGTACGCGGCGCCGGGCGAGCCGCCGGGCCTCGGCTCCGGCGGGCGCGCCGAAGGCGGAGGCGCCTCGCCAGAAGGCCCGGAGGACCGAGACCGCCGAGGCGCCGACCGCGCAGGAGGTCACCGTCCAGGAGGCGGCGGCGCGCCCGGTGCGTCCGGAGCCGGCCGCCGAGGCCCTGGCCCAGCCCGCGGCCGTCGAGGACCAGATGGTCGCGGCGCCGCAGGCCGAGGCGGCCGAGGAGGCCGCGCCCAAGGGCCGTACGCGCCGTCGTGCGACCCGGAAGGTGTCGGCGCCGGCCGGTTCCCCCGCGGGATCCGAGGCGGCGGTGGTGACCGTGCCCGAGGCCGAGGAGCCGGTGGCACAGCCCGCGGCCGAGGAGGCCCCGGCCCCGGTCGCCGTCGAGGAGGCGCCCGCCGAGGCCGCCGCCCCGGCCCGCCCGCGCCGTCGTGCCGTGCGCAAGGTCGGCGCGCCGACCGCGTCCGAGGAGGCGGCCGTCGTGGTCGTCCCGTCGGCCGCGGCGGAGGAGGCGCCGGCCGGCGATGTCACGGCCGAGGAGGTGGCCGAGGCGACCGCTCCGGCCAAGAAGGCGGCTCGCAAGACCGCCAAGAAGGCCACGGCGAAGAAGGCCGCCGCCAAGAAGACCGCGGTGAAGAAGACCGCGGCCAAGAAGACGGCAGCCAAGAAGACCACGGCCAAGAAGGCGGCCAAGACGCCCGCCGCGAAGTCGGCGGCGAAGAAGACCACCACGGTCGTGGCCGCTTCGGACGCCCCCGACGAGGGCTGACGCCCGAGGTGTGGGGCCGGTCCGGGTGACCGGCCCCACACCCACCGGGGCCCGGTTTGACCCTCCAGGTCATGGCCCCGTAACCTTGACCGTCGGCGTGTCCACTGAACATGCCACATCCCCGTAAACCTCTTCCTCCCGGGCACAGGGTTGGCCGGGAGAGGTCGTCCGTGGTGTTTCTGGGCGGCTGGCCTGCGGGGGTGCCGTTTCTTCGAGCGAAAGAGAGATCCGCGTGTACGCCATCGTGCGCAGCGGTGGTCGCCAGCACAAGGTTGCTGTCGGCGACATCGTTGAGGTTGACAAGATTTCCACCGCCAAGGTTGGCGACACGGTCGAGCTCTCGACCCTGCTCGTTGTCGACGGCGACGCTGTGACCAGCGACCCGTGGGTGCTGGCCGGCATCAAGGTCCAGGCCGAGGTCGTGGACCACCACAAGGGCCAGAAGATCGACATTCTGCGCTACAAGAACAAGACCGGCTACCGCCGTCGGCAGGGCCACCGCCAGCAGTACACGGCGATCAAGGTCACGTCGATCCCCACGGCTGCGAAGTAAGGGACTGAGGAGACATGGCACACAAGAAGGGCGCATCGTCCACCCGGAACGGTCGCGACTCCAACGCCCAGCGGCTCGGCGTGAAGCGCTTCGGCGGTCAGGTCGTGAACGCTGGTGAGATCCTGGTCCGTCAGCGCGGCACCCACTTCCACCCCGGCGCCGGTGTCGGCCGTGGCGGCGACGACACGCTGTTCGCCCTGCAGGCCGGTGCGGTGGAGTTCGGTACCCACCGTGGCCGCAAGGTCGTGAACATCGTTCCGGTCGCCTGAATCGTCTGATTCAGCGCCGAACGCTTTCGCGAGGCGGACCTCACTTCCCGGTCGGGAAGGCGGGTCCGCCTTTCGCGTGTTGACCACTGTGTCGACGACGAGACATACCCGTACTTTCTGGAGGCACTGAACCATGACCACCTTCGTGGACCGCGTCGAACTGCATGTCGCCGCGGGTAACGGAGGTCACGGCTGTGCCTCCGTCCACCGCGAGAAGTTCAAGCCGCTCGGCGGCCCGGACGGCGGCAACGGAGGCCGTGGCGGTGACGTCATCCTCACCGTCGACCAGTCGGTGACGACACTTCTCGACTACCACCACTCCCCGCACCGCAAGGCCACCAACGGCAAGCCCGGCGAGGGCGGCAACCGCTCCGGCAAGGACGGCCAGGACCTCGTCCTGCCGGTGCCGGACGGCACGGTCGTGCTGGACAAGGCCGGCAATGTACTCGCCGACCTGGTCGGCCACGGCACCTCGTACATCGCCGCGCAGGGCGGCCGTGGCGGCCTCGGCAACGCGGCGCTGGCCTCCGCCCGCCGCAAGGCGCCCGGTTTCGCGCTGCTCGGCGAGCCCGGGGACCTGCACGACATCGTCCTGGAGCTGAAGACCGTCGCCGACGTGGCGCTGGTCGGCTACCCGAGCGCCGGCAAGTCCTCGCTGATCTCCGTGCTCAGCGCGGCCAAGCCGAAGATCGCCGACTATCCCTTCACGACCCTGGTGCCGAACCTCGGTGTCGTGACGGCCGGTTCGACCGTCTACACCATCGCCGACGTGCCGGGTCTGATCCCGGGCGCCAGCCAGGGCAAGGGCCTGGGCCTGGAGTTCCTGCGGCACGTGGAGCGGTGCAGCGTGCTGGTGCACGTGCTGGACACCGCGACCCTGGAGTCCGAGCGCGACCCGGTCTCCGACCTCGACGTCATCGAGGAGGAGCTGCGCCAGTACGGCGGCCTGGACAACCGTCCCCGGCTCGTCGTCCTGAACAAGGTCGACGTGCCGGACGGCAAGGACCTCGCCGAGATGGTCCGCCCCGACCTGGAGGCGCGCGGCTACCGCGTCTTCGAGGTGTCGGCGGTCGCCCACATCGGGCTGCGCGAGCTGTCGTTCGCGCTCGGTGAGCTGGTCGGCAAGGCACGCGCGGCCAAGCCGAAGGAGGAGGCGACCCGGATCGTCATCCGGCCCAAGGCCGTGGACGACGCCGGTTTCACCGTCACCCACGAGGAGGTCGGCGGCGAGCCGCTGTTCCGGGTGCGCGGCGAGAAGCCCGAGCGCTGGGTCCGTCAGACCGACTTCAACAACGACGAGGCCGTCGGCTATCTCGCCGACCGGCTGGGCCGCCTCGGCGTGGAAGAGGAGCTGATGAAGGCGGGCGCCCGGGCCGGCGACGCCGTCGCCATCGGTCCCGAGGAGAACGCGGTCGTCTTCGACTGGGAGCCGACGGTCATGGCCGGCGCGGAGATGCTGGGCCGCCGCGGCGAGGACCACCGCTTCGACGCGCCGAGGCCCGCGGCACAGCGCCGCCGGGACAAGCAGGCGGAGCGGGACGAGGCGATGCGCGAGTACGACGAGTTCGACCCCTTCGAGTAAGGCTCGACCCCTTCGACTCGGACCGGCGCCGGGGAAACCCCGTTCCGCTCCGGTGAGTCGAACAGTGCGGCGTGGAGAGGCACTTGAGCCTCCCCACGCCGCACTTCTCTGTCACCATGACTCCCGGAGCCGACGTGTCCCGGTCGTCCCGGTCCCGTTCCCCCGCCGGTGCACGCTCGCGATCGCACCGGTGTCGCCCTGGCCGCCGCCCGCACCGGAGCCCGGGACTCATCCCGGTCCCAGGCTCCTCTCAGCCCCGCCTCAGGCAAGGCTCTTACCGTCCCCTGACCATGGAGACGGCCTGTACGACGACCCCCGCACCCCTGCCCCCGGGCACCCGCCTGCTGCACATCGGCCCGCACAAGACCGGGACCACCGCCATCCAGGGCGCCCTCTTCGCGGCCAGGGAGCGCATGCCGGAACACGGCGTCGCGTTCCCCGCGCACACCCGGCATCCCATGGAAGCCGCCCTAGCCGCCTGCGCCCGGCCGGCGATGATGGGCGACACCGTGCCCACCGACCGGCACTGGCGGCGGCTGCTGCACCAGGTGGCGGCCACCGGCGGGCTCACCTCGGTGATCAGCAGCGAGTTCTTCGCCGACGCCGAGGGCGACGGAACGATCGCCCGGATCGTGGAGCAGCTCGGCGGCGACCGCGTGCATGTGCTGGTCACGCTGCGTCCCCTGGTGAGGATCATGCCCTCGCAGTGGCAGCAGTACGTGCAGAACGGGCTGCGCATGGGCTGTGCGGACTGGCTGGAGCACATGCTGCGCAGGCCGCCGTACGAGAAGCCCAATCCGAGCTTCTGGCACCGGCACCGGCACGAGCGGCTGGTCGAGCGCTGGGCGCGGGCGGTCGGTCCGGGGCGGGTGACCGTGGTCGTGGCGGACGACCGTGACCGCGGTGGTCTGCTGCGCACCTTCGAGGCGCTGCTCGGGCTGCCGGAGAATCTCCTGTGGCCCGTTCCCGACGCCACTAATCGTTCTCTTACCCTCGCCGAGACCGAAATGCTGCGCAATCTTAATGTCGAATTCCGCGGCAATGAACTGCCGGCCGAGCTTTATTCCCGGCTTGTCCGGGGCGGCGCCGTGCTCCATATGAAGAACGCGTGCCCTCCCGAGCCCGGGGAAGTGAAGATCGTGACGCCGCGCCGGGCGGTCGAGCTGGCGGCCGGGATCGGCGCCGAGTCGGCCGAGCGGATCGCCGCGCTGGGGGTGCGGGTCCTCGGCGATCCGGCCCTGCTGTCCGCCGTTCCCGAACAGCCGCAGTCCGGGCAGGTCGAGCCCCGGATCGCCCCGGAGGTCGCGGCCGGCGCGCTGTACGGGGCGCTCGCCGCGGCGGCCGGGCAGGCCTCCGTCCGGACCGTGCGGCAGACGCCGTTGAGGGAACTCGTGCGGGTCCTCGGGCACCCCTGTCCGAAGCGGCTCGGGCGGCGCTGAACCGCGCCCATGACCCGTGACGGACCTGTGGACTTACTCACAGGAAATTCACGGGTGTTCGCCAGGTTCCGGACCCAATCACCGGGGGTGCAAGGTGAATGACAGGTTGCGCTCACATATGCATGGGATGTCGCTCGCCTTGCACTGCACTTACCTAAAGTGGGAGCATTTCACGGTTCCCTGACGCCCCAAGGTAGGTCACCTGTGTCCCAGCACATAGCCAAGCCCCGAACCACCGCAGTGATCCTGGCCGGTGGCACCGGCCAGCGGGTGGGTCTGTCGATCCCGAAGCAGCTGCTGAAGATCGCCGGCAAGGCAGTCATCGAGCACACCATGACCACCTTCGAGAAGGCGGACTCGATCGACGACGTCATCGTGCTGATGGCGCCGGGCTATGTCCCGGACGTCGAGAAGATCGTGGCCAAGGCCGGCTTCACCAAGGTGAAGAAGATCATCGAGGGCGGCTCGACGCGGAACGAGACCACCGAGCGCGCCATCTCCGCGCTGCGCGAGGGCCTGGCCGAGGGTGAGGACCTCAACGTCCTGTTCCACGACGCCGTACGCCCCCTGCTCTCGCGGCGCGTCATCGACGACTGCGTGGCCGCGCTGGAGCGTTACCAGGCCGTGGACGTTGCCATCCCGTCCGCGGACACCATCATCGTCACGCGAACGCACGGCGAGGACGGCGAGTTCATCACCGAGATCCCGGACCGCTCCCGGCTGCGCCGCGGCCAGACCCCGCAGGCCTTCAAGCTGTCCACGATCCGCCGCGCCTACGAGGTCGCCGCCGGCGACCCCAACTTCCAGGCCACGGACGACTGTTCCGTCGTGCTCAAGTACCTGCCGGACGTGCCGATCCACGTCGTCGCGGGTGACGAGTACAACATGAAGGTGACCCAGCCGGTCGACGTCTTCATCGCCGACAAGCTGTTCCAGCTGGCCTCCACCGCCGCACCCGAGCAGGTCGGCGAGGACGCCTACCGCGACCTGCTCACCGGCAGGACGCTCGTTGTCTTCGGCGGCTCCTACGGCATCGGCAAGGACATCGCCGAACTCGCCGAGTCCTACGGCGCGAACGTCTACGCGCTGGGCCGCTCCACCACCGGCACCCACGTGGAGAACCCGGAGGAGGTCGACGACGCGCTGTCCAAGGCGTACGCGGAGACCGGCCGGATCGACTACGTCGTCAACACCGCGGGCGTGCTGCGCATCGGCAGGCTCGCCGAGACCGACAACGCCACCATCGAGGAGGCGCTGAAGGTCAACTACCTGGCCCCGGTGCAGATCGCCCGGTCCAGCTACAAGTACCTCGCCGAGACCAACGGCCAGTTGCTGCTGTACACCTCCAGCAGCTACACCCGCGGCCGCGCCGAGTACTCCCTGTACTCCTCCACCAAGGCCGCCATGGTGAACCTCACCCAGGCGCTGTCCGACGAGTGGGCCGGCGACGGCATCCGCGTCAACTGCATCAACCCCGAGCGCACCGCCACCCCGATGCGCACCAAGGCCTTCGGCCAGGAGCCCGCGGGCTCGCTGCTCTCCTCCGAGGCCGTGGCCCGCACCTCTCTCGACGTGCTCCTGTCGGAGCTGACCGGCCATGTCATCGACGTCCGTCAGCAGGACCCGACGGCGGGTGCCGCCATGGCCTCCGGTTTCGAGCAGGCGCTGGCCACTGTTCTGGACCGCCAGGACGGCATGTAACAATTTGTCAAGAGCTTTTAGGAATTTCAGGCCTCTGCCGTCGCTCATTAACCGGGCGTTAGTAGAGGCCTGAATCCGTACATCTCTCACCATTTCCCGCGAACCGGCACTCTCCCTCCCAGAGCAGGTTTCTCCGTGATATCCACCGCTATTCGCGTCGCCCGGGTGGGCAGCGCGGCCGAGCTGACCGCGGCGGCCCTCATGATCCTGGGCTTCCCGGCGCTCATGCTGGCCGCGCTCGCCCCGAGCGTTCCCGCCTTCGCGGCCCTGGCCGCCGTGACGTACCTGGCGGATCACTATCTGCACCGCAAGGGCAGCTATCTGATCAGCCGCCTCAGCAAGATCCGGGCGGGTCTGTCGATCCGCTTCCTGATCCGGCAGCTGCTGCTGATCCTGCTGCTGGCCCGCCTGTCGCACGCGGACGACCTGATCTTCTACGGCGCCGTCGCCTGCTTCATCGCCTTCTACGGCCTCCAGGCCCCGCACGGCGCGCTGGTCACCCTCATCCGCAACCGCCGCCGGATGCCGGTCGCCACCCGCAACATCGACCTGAAGTCGCGCATCCGCATCCCGGACGCCCCGACGCGCCGGCTGCTGCACCGCAGCGCGGAGAAGATGCTCCACCTGGACCTGTTCGCGATGATCGGCATCCTGGTCTCGGCCGGGCAGGACTCACCCGCCGCGCCGGGCTTCGCCGGCGTCGGTCTCACCGTCGGCCTCGGCGTCCTGTACGTCCTCGTGCTCGTGCCGTACATGCGCGGCCGGAAGATCCCGCCGAAGGCCGAGACCGTCCTCGCCGCCGTCGACGACTGGCTGGCCGGCTACAAGCCGGAGACGGTCCTGTACTTCTCCGGCTCCAAGGACTCCGCGTACCAGGTCAACATGTGGCTGGAGACGATGGAGCAGCTCGACACCCGGCCGCTGATCATCCTCCGTGAGCGGGCCATCCTGAGCAACCTCGCGCCGACCACGGTCCCCGTCATCTGCGTGCCCGGAGGGGTGCACCTGATGAACCTGGACCTGTCGACCGTGCGCGTGGCCCTGTACGCCGCGAACGTCGGCAAGAACATCCACCTGCTGCGCGTGCCCACCATGAAGCACGTCTTCATCGGCCACGGCGACAGCGACAAGCTCGCCAGCGTCAACCCGTACAGCAAGGTCTACGACGAGGTGTGGACCGCCGGCCGGGCCGGCCGCGACCGCTACGCCATCGCCGACGTCGGTGTCCGCGACGACGACATCGTGGAGGTCGGCCGTCCGCAGCTCGCGCCCATCGAGAGCCGGCAGGGCGGGCACGACGGCCCCCGCGGTGGAGCCGCTGACGGACACTGCCCGACGGTTCTCTACGCCCCGACCTGGGAGGGCTGGGACGGCAACCCCGGCAACACCTCGATCGTGCTCGCCGGCGAGACCATCGTGAAGAAGCTGGTGACGGCGAACCCGCCGGTCCGCGTCCTGTACAAGCCGCACCCGTTCACCGGCACCGTCAGCAAGAAGGCCGCCGCCGCGCACAGGCGGATCACCGCCCTGGTCGAGAAGGCCGCCGCCGAGCGCGCCGCCGACTCCCGCTTCACCGCCGACGGCAAGGCGCTCGCCCAGGCCAAGGCCGAGCTGACCCGGATCGAGGCCCGGCTTGCCGAACTGGTCACGGCCGGCGACGACAAGGGCGACGAGGCCGAGGCCACCCGGGACGGCGTCGTCGACGTGGCGAAGCACGCGGAGATCGCCCGGCTGCGCGCCGAGTGGAACACCGCCTACTGGCGCTCCTTCCCGTCGTACGAGCACCGCGTCATCACCGGCGCCGAGCCGCGTCTGTACGACTGCTTCAACGTCTCCGACGCGATGGTCTCCGACATCTCCTCCGTGGTCTCCGACTTCATCGCGAGCGGCAAGCCGTACGCGGTCACCGACTCCGCGGCGCTCGGTCACGAGGAGTTCAAGCGGCAGAACACGGCGGTGCGCGCCGCGGTGATCCTGTCCAACGACGCGGGCGAGCTGGGCGCGCTGCTGGACGCCGTGCGCGATCCGTCGGCCGACCCGCTGACGGAGGCCCGCAAGGAGCTCAAGCGCTATCTGCTGGGCCCGGACGAGCCGAAGTCCATCGAACAGTTCAACACCGCGGTGGCCGACCTGGCCCGCAAGGCCGAGGCCCGCAACGTCGGCCAGCACTCCCGGCCGGGCGCCGCGAGCGCGGACCCCGCCGGGGCCGCCGGGCTGACCAACGCGGTGCCCAGCCAGCGGACCGCGTCGGCCGCCGACCAGGACGGTGTGAACGCCGGCTGACACACCCACTGCCCAGGAGGGCCGGCCCCGGGAGAGATCCCGGGGCCGGCCCTCGCCGTTGTCCGGAATCCATTGTTCAGGTTTTCTTATGGGCGCTCTTACCCCGGCCCCCGACCGACGGTGAGCAACTCTTACCGACCCTACGTACTGTCGGGTGGACACCCGAGCCCGGCGTGACGTGCGTCACCGATTACTCGATGCGGGGCAACCGCTCCCACGAGAAGACTGTCTGACAGGTTGCCATTGTGGCGATACGGGGAAAATTCTCTTTTGGTAAGTAAGGGGAAAGTGTGACCGTCGTGACGCAGCCTGATGTGAGCGTGATCATCGGGGCGTACGAAGCGATGCCTTACCTGGTCGAGTGCCTGGCGTCCGTCGAGGCTCAGACCATGGACCCGGCACGCTTCGAGGTCATCGCGGTCGACGACGGCTCGACGGACGGCACCGGGGAGTGTCTGGAGGAGTTCGCCGCCCGCGCCCCCATGCGCGTCACCGTCATCCGCCAGAAGAACTCCGGGGGCCCCAGCGGCCCGCGCAACGTCGGCCTCGGCAGGGCGGCCGGCCGGTTCGTGTTCTTCCTCGACGCCGACGACCGGCTCGGCCCCGAGGCCCTTGAGCGCATGGTCGCCATGGCCGACGAGAACGGCACGGACGTGGTGCTCGGCAAGGTCGAGGGCATCAACCGCATTCCGCCGAAGACCATGTGGGGCAAGACCCTCGGCCGTACCGACGTCTTCTCCTCCAACAGCAAGTTCACGCTGAGCGCGCAGAAGCTGTTCCGCCGCGAGCTGCTCGACAGGCACGGCATGCGGTTCGACGAGTCGCTGTTCACCGGCGAGGACGCCCTGTTCACCATGGAGGCGTACCTGCGCGCGGACGGCGTCTCGGTCCTCGCCGACTACCCCTGCTACTACCTGGTCGGCCGCGACGACGGCAAGCACGTCACCAAGAGCGGCAGCTACACCCTGCGCTTCGACTCCGCGCGGTCCCTGATGACGCTGATCGCCGACATGGTCCCGGCCGGCGACAAGCGGGACCTGCTCATGGTCCGGCCCTTCCTCATCACCCTGCTGCCGCAGTTCGGGCCGAAGTTCCTCAAGGACGGCGAGACGGTCCGCCGGCACAAGTTCGAGCTGGCCAAGCCGCTGATGGACGCCTACTGGACGCCCGGAGTGGCCCGGCGGCTGAAGGTGCACGAGCGGCTGCGGCTGCACCTGGTCGCCCTGCAGCGACCCGATCTGCTGCTTGACGTCGTGGAGTTCGTCAAGGCGAAGAAGCGGCCCGGCGCGATCCTGGAGAAGCGCGGCACCCGCGTCTACCTCGCCTACCCGCACTTCCGCTCGGAGACGGCCGCTGTCCCGGACGACATCTACCTCGCCGCACCCCGCGAGGCCCGCGCCGTCCACGGCTACCGCGAGGCCGCCGCCAACTCCTTCCTGCGCCGGGCGCTGCGCAAGGTACGACGGACGCTGTCGGCGAAGAAGTTCAATCCGGCGGCGGCCTGACCGGGCGAGATCGCGGCGTGGCCGGGGTTGTGTGGCCCGGTTCGCTCGTCACTGACGGCGGATTGCGGGTGGAAGCCCGCTTGCCCGGCTGCGCGACCGGGCCGGCTGCTCGCGCGACTTCGCGTTGTCTTCGGCCAGTTCGCCGACCTGGGTGTGCAGCCGGCCGAACCGGCTGCCGAGCGAGGCGAGGTCCGTGTCGTTCCACGGCCGGATGCACGGTGGCGGGCGTCCCCACCAGCGCCGCGATGGTGCCGTGGAGGCGCGAGCCGAAGGATCTTCGACTTATGTCTGGACGAGTTTTAATTTCCATACACAATCAGTGCAGCCTTTTGCCGTACGCAGACCGTGAAGGAACGGCTACGGACCGTGTGTCCGGAGGCTGGACCGGTGGGCGAGGGGCGATCCGCTTCGCGTAGATTGCCGCTCAGGCAGCCGGAACAGCGCGCGGGCTAAAGAGGGGAACAGAGGGCAAGGTGGCAAGGGCAAGGCAGGCCGTGGGCGAGGCCCGCAGGATCGTCGTCAAGGTGGGCTCCTCGTCGCTGACCACCGCCGCCGGCGGTCTGGACGCCGACCGCGTCGACGCGCTGGTCGACGTGCTGGCCAAGAGCCGCAGCGGGGGAGAGCGGGAGGTCGTCCTCGTCTCCTCCGGTGCCATCGCCGCCGGCCTCGCCCCGCTCGGTCTGCGCCGCCGCCCCAAGGACCTCGCCCGGCAGCAGGCCGCCGCCAGCGTCGGTCAGGGCCTGCTCGTCGCCCGGTACACCGCCTCCTTCGCCCGCTATGGCGTCCGCGTCGGCCAAGTCCTGCTCACCTCCGACGACATGAGTCGCCGCGCCCACCACCGCAACGCCTCCCGCACCCTCGACAAGCTCCTCGCGATGGGCGCCCTCCCGATCGTCAACGAGAACGACACGGTCGCCACCGACGAGATCCGCTTCGGCGACAACGACCGCCTCGCCGCCCTCGTCGCCCACCTCGTCCACGCCGACCTGCTCGTGCTCCTCTCCGACGTCGACGGCGTCTACGACGGCGACCCCAGCAAGCCCGGCACCTCGCGGATAGCGGAGGTGAAGGGGCCGGAGGACCTCGCGGGCGTCGAGATCGGCAGCGCGGGCAAGGCCGGCGTGGGCACCGGCGGGATGGTCACCAAGGTCGAGGCCGCCCGGATCGCGGCCGCGGCCGGCATCCCCGTGGTCCTCACCAGCGCCGTGCACGCTGCGGACGCCTTGAGCGGCGGCGACACCGGTACCTACTTCCACCCCACCGGAAAGCGCTCCGCCGACCGGCTTCTGTGGCTCCAGCACGCCTCCACCCCGCAAGGGGCGCTGATCCTGGACGACGGGGCGGTGGACGCCGTCGTGAAGCGGCGCACATCGCTGCTGCCCGCCGGAATCGCCGCTGTGGAGGGCGAGTTCAGCGCCGGTGACCCCGTCGAACTGCGCGACACCACGGGGCGCGCGGTGGCCCGTGGACTCGTCAACTTCGACGCCAAGGAGATCCCCCGGCTGATCGGGCGCTCGACCCGTGAACTGGCCCGGGAACTCGGCCCGGCGTACGAACGCGAGGTCGTACACAGGGACGACCTGGTGCTCTTGCACGCGTAAAACGGGACGTAACGGCAGCCCCCGGTGGGGGACGTTCCGTAAAACCGCCCCGCGGTGCCGTAGGGCCTGCTCAACTTTGTCTCAGAGAGACGTTCCGACAGACGTCCCCGAGCAGTGGGTGAAGGAGGCCGTCGTGAGACGAGTGCGCCCTGGGGTGGCCACCCGCGGTGCCCTGACGAGCGTCGCCGCCGGTGACACCTATGAGGAGCCCAAGGACATGCCCCGGCTCTGGCACGTCACTCTCAGCGTCTCCGGCCCGGACGTCCCCCTCACCGATCTGCGGCGGGCCCTGGAACAGCTGGCCCACGACCACCCCTTCCTGCTGACCAGCCGGTACGCGAGCGACCACGCGGAGATCCGGTACTGGGAGGAGGCCCGCGACCTGCACGACGCCGCCGCCGTCGCCCTGCGCCTGTGGGGCGAGCACCGGCAGACCGCGGGACTGCCCCCGTGGGAGATCGTCGGCCTGGAAGTCATCGACCGCGAGACCTACCACCACCGCATCGCCGAGGGCTACGGCCCGCCGCCCGCCACACCGGTGGGAGTCCATCCCTTTTGATCCCTCCTGAGACCTTGTCTCGGGGTTTGGGATGAGCGGTGACCGACACGAGCCGCGCACTACCCTTCCCTCATGACCACGCTTTCGCCGTACGACTCGATGTCCCCGGTCACCCAGGCCGCCTACCGGGCCAAGGCCGCCGCCGCCGACCTCGCGCCGCTCCCGCGGGCCGTGAAGGACGACGCGCTGCTCGCCATCGCCGACGCGCTGGAGGTCCGGACCGCCGAGATCGTCGAGGCCAACGCTCGCGACGTGGCCAAGGCCCGGGAGCACGGCACCAGCGAGGCCATCGTCGACCGGCTCACCCTCACCCCCGAGCGGGTCCGCGCCATCGCCTCCGACGTCCGTGACGTGGCGAAGCTGCCCGACCCGGTCGGCGAGATCGTCCGCGGCTCCACCCTCCCCAACGGCATCGACCTGCGTCAGGTCCGCGTCCCGCTCGGCGTCGTCGGCATCATCTACGAGGCCCGCCCCAACGTCACCGTGGACGCCGCCGCCCTCTGTCTGAAGTCCGGCAACGCCGTCCTGCTGCGCGGCTCGGCCTCCGCCTACGAGTCCAACACCGCCCTCGTCCGCGTCATCCGGGACGCCGTCGGCGGCGCCGGGCTGCCCGCCGACGCCGTCCAGCTGGTCCCGGGGGAGAGCCGCGAGAGCGTGCGCGAGCTGATGCGCGCCCGGGGCCTCGTCGACGTGCTGATCCCGAGGGGCGGCGCCTCCCTCATCCAGACCGTGGTGAGCGAGTCCACCGTCCCCGTCATCGAGACCGGCACCGGCAACTGCCACGTCTACGTCGACGCCCACGCCGACATCGACATGGCCATCGACATCCTGATCAACTCCAAGGCCCAGCGGGTCAGCGTCTGCAACGCCGCCGAGACCCTCCTCGTCCACCAGGACATCGCCCCGCTGTTCCTGCCGCGCGCCCTCGACGCCCTCGCCGAGGCCGGCGTCACCGTGCACGCCGACGAGCGGGTCATGGCCTACGCCGAGAACTCCAAGGCCACGGTGGTGGAGGCCGTGGCCGAGGACTGGGAGACGGAGTACCTCTCCTACGACATCGCCGCCGCGGTCGTCGACTCCCTGGACAGGGCCGTGGAGCACATCCGGCTGTGGACCTCCGGCCACACCGAGGCGATCGTCACCACCTCCCAGCAGGCCGCCCGCCGCTTCACCCAGCTGGTCGACTCCACCACCGTCGCCGTGAACGCCTCCACCCGCTTCACCGACGGCGGCCAGTTCGGCTTCGGCGCCGAGATCGGCATCTCCACCCAGAAGCTGCACGCCCGCGGACCGATGGGCCTGCCGGAGCTGACCAGCACGAAGTACATCGTCACCGGTGACGGCCACGTGCGCCCCTGAGGCTCACCCGTTCGGCCGTACGCCCCGCGCGTCGTGGCGGGCGGCCGAAACGGCGTCTCACCAGTCAGACGAATTTCCATACCGTCTGCCCAAATTGACCCCCCAGGTCTACTCTGGATGCGTGCCGGAGGACGTGGGGGGCACGCCGTTCCCTGACGGCTGGGAGCCCGACGACGACCACGACCACGGGGTGTCGGACGAAGAGTTCGCCTCCGTGGTCTTCGACGAGGCCTTCGTACAGGCGGCCACGGTCCATGAGCCGACCGCCGTCGAGCGCCTCCTTGCCGCCGCACAGGCCAGAGCCGAGGCCTCCGACGCGGAGGCCCGCCGCGCCCACGCCCGAGGCGAGCGCTACGACGACGCCTACGGCCCCGAGGGGACCGAATTCGGCCAAGATCCGGAGGACGACGAGCTGGAGGACACCTACGTCCTCGGCGACCGCCGCTTCGGCGGATACGGCAAGCAGGTCCGCTGGCACCGCCCCGTGGCCTGGGTGCTGGCCGTCGTGATGGGCATCGGCATGGTTGCCCTGGCCTTCGCCGCCGTCTACCGCGGCGGCTCCGCGGGCACCCGTGACGGGATTCCCGCGCCCGCCCCGACCGGCCTGGAACAGGGCAGCGCCGCCGCGCCCTCCGTCTCCGCCGACACCGCCCAGCCGCCGGCCTCGGCCATCCCGCGCTCCCCCTGAACGCCCGCCCCCGTTCTTGGTGAGCACCTGTCAGAAGTTGTCGTGTAGCAGGGCGTTTACCTGAGGCCTACGCGACCTACTCTGAAAGTATGAGCGGGCCTGGAGACCCACCGGAGGGCACACCCGAGGGTGGGCTCGGAGGTGGCGAGGACGAATACCGATCCGTCGTGTTCGACGAGTCGTTCGTCCGTGCTGCGCGCCTTCAGGAGTACTCCGCCGAGGAGCGGATGGCCGACCACGCGCCCGCCGTACGCCGCCGCCCGCCCCTGCACCGCGGACTCACCCGGCAGGCCCTGATCCTCGTCCTGCTGATCGCCGTCGCCTTCGGCACCGCGATCTACATGGGCGTCCGCCACCCCTACGGCACCCCGGAGACCCGGCGCCCCGTCGAACCCCTGCGGATGACGGTGATCCCGCTCGCCCCCACGGGCAAGGTGCCGGGCACCGCCGACGCCGAGAGCCTGTACGCGCACAGCCCCGCCGCGTCGTACGACGTCGGCGCCGAGGGCATACCGCTGCCGGCCGCCCGCAGCACCGCCCACTTCTCCGACAGCCAGGTGGTGACCGCGCTCACCACCGCCAAGGACTACGTAGTCCGCTCCTCGCTCGACCCCGAGGTGCTGACCGGCCGCCAGGTCGGCCCTGTCCGGTCCCTCATCGACGCCGACCAGCTCGATCAGTTCGACCAGAGCTTCGATCACCCGGCGGCGGACGGCCGGCACGCCCCCACCGGCTGGCTGGTCCGTCTCGACCCCTCCCGCGTCCAGCTCGCCGCCGACGGACCGGCCCGCGTCCAGGGCAACCTCCAGGCCGTCGAGAGCGACGCGAGCACGCTGGAGGTCACCGCCGACCACACCTTCGTCTACGCCCTGCGCCCCACCGGTGCCGCGGCCGGCGCCCCCGCGTCCCTGTTCACCGTCCGCCGCGAGGTGACCTTCCGCTTCACCCGCGACGATCTGCGCACCCACCAGATCCAGCTGGTCACGTCCTACGTCCAGGCGGGCCCGCTCGCCTGCGCCGAGGACTCCACGGCCTACCTCCGCCCCCTCCTGGCCGGCCAGACGGCCCACACCGGCGGCCCCGCGGGCACCGACCCCTACGAGACGGACAGCCCCGCGGCCCTGTGCGGGACGCTGGCCGCCGGGGCTGAGCCGAAGGTGTGAGCGGGGGAGTCTTCGAGGGCGGCCGGGTTCGGCAACTTCGGGCCGAGGGGGGTCGGCACCGCCGGACCCGGCCGCTGCGGCTCAGCGGACCGCCGGTGCCGCTGTGGCTCAGAGCGGAGCCGGTGCCGCTGTGGCTCAGCGGGGAGCCGGTGCGTTGCGGCGGGCGAGGGGAGCCGGTGTCCGCAGCGGAGCCGGTGCCGCTGTGGCTCAGCGGGGAGCCGGTGCCGCTGTGGCTCAGCGGGGAGCCAGTGCCGTTGCGGCGGCGAGGGGAGCCGGCGCCCGTGTGGCGGGCTGGTGTCACCCCTCCTGAGGGGCGTCCGCGGGGCCTCCCTTGGCCGGGGGCGGGCTGCGGAAGCCGTCGAAGCCGCGGCGCACCCGGCCGCTCAGGTCGCCCGCGCCGTCCGCGAGGTCCGTGACCAGCTTCATCAGCGGGTCCTTGGAGGTCTTCACGTCGCTCGCGTAGCTGGCCGCCGACTCGCGGAAGGAGTCGCTGACCGAGGTGTCCTTGTCCTCGTCACGCCGCGGGTAGTGGCCGTCCATGATCCGCTGGAAGTCCCGGGACTCGGCCCACTTCTTCAGCTCGGCCGCTCGGATCGTGGCGAAGGGGTGCGAGCGGGGCAGCACGTTCAGGATCTTCAGCACGGAGTCGCGCAGATCGCCCCCGGAGTCGTACTCCTCCGCCTGCTCCAGGAACGCGTCCACGTTCATCTCGTGCAGATGGTTGCCGCCCGCGATCTTCATCAGGCCGCGCATCGAGGCCCGGACATCCTGCCCCACCAGCAGCCCCGCCCGGTCCGCGGACAGCTCCGACTTGCGGAACCACTCCCTGAGCGCCGTGATGATGGCCATGATCGCGAAGTTGCCCAACGGGATCCAGGCGACCTTCAGCGCGAGGCTGGTCAGGAACAACAGGATCGTGCGGTACACCGAGTGACCGGACAGCGCGTGTCCCACCTCGTGCCCGACGACCGCCCGCATCTCCTCCTCGTCGAGGAGTTCCACGAGCCCCGTGGTGACCACGATGATCGGCTCGTCCAGGCCGATGCACATCGCGTTCGGCTGCGGGTCCTGGTTGACGTACATCGGCGGGACCTTCTCCAGGTCCAGGATGTAACAGGCGTCCAGCAGCATGTCGTGCAGATGCTGGAACTGCCGCTCGGAGACGCGCACCGAGTCAGACAGGAACAGCAGTCTCAGGCTCCGCTCGGGCAGCAGCCCGCTGAGCGCCTTGAAAACGGTGTCGAATCCGCTCAGCTTGCGCAGCGCGACCAGGGCCGAGCGGTCGGCCGGATGCTCGTAGGCACGCGAGGAGATCCCCGGGAAGCGCCTGCGCTGCCTGCTCGGCACACGCTCGTGCCCGGTCTCCTGCTGGCCGTCGTCGGACATGTCTTCCCCCATGTGCGTGTGAGTGCCCACTGTGCCCCCGAAGCGGAGCCCAGCCTAGGCGGAGATACCGTGGACGGGCAGTACAGCCGAAGGAGTCCACTCATGGAGCACCACTCCACAGCCGCCTGGCTGACCGATGCCGCCGCAAGCGCCGTCCAACAGCACGGGTCGGGCAATCTGCTCCGAATCGTCCTGATCGTGATGGTCCTGGGCTGTGCACTGACCGCCTGGTTCCTGCTGAGCGGCTACAAGCGGAAAGACGACTGACAGCTCGCGAAAGTTCCCCGCGGGCCCAACGGCGGAGTCGGCGTGATCGCCGCCAGGAGGCCCGCATACGATGAGCCGACATCTTTATCCCGCCCACACGCGTTAGGTCCTGCCGAAGATGAGCCTTCCCAGCACCGCAGCCCACTTGGTCACTCTCGCCGAAGCCGGGGGCGGCCACCACAACAGCCTCAACCCCGCGGTCACCGGAGGCAGCGCCCTCGCCATCCTGCTGCTCCTGCTGTGGATCACCACCCGCTTCAACCGCGACCGCTGAGCGGGGCCCCCGTCCCCGGCCGGACGCCCAAGGCCGGGCCGGTAGGGTCTGCACGCATGGGAGAGCAGGACATGCCTACCGGTCCGGTGGACGAGACCGCCGACGACACGGTCAAGCACCCGCAGTACCGGCAGCACCGGCCGGGCCACGGCCCTGCCCACACGGGCAAGCGGCGCCTGGGCGTCATGGGCGGGACCTTCGACCCGATCCACCACGGGCACCTGGTGGCGGCCAGCGAGGTCGCCGTGCAGTTCCAGCTGGACGAGGTGGTGTTCGTGCCCACCGGCGAGCCGTGGCAGAAGTCCCACCGCAGGGTATCGCCGGCCGAGGACCGCTATCTCATGACGGTCATCGCCACCGCCGAGAACCCGCAGTTCTCCGTCAGCCGCATCGACATCGACCGCGGCGGCCCCACCTACACCGTGGACACCCTGCGCGACCTGCGCGCCCTCAACCCCGACACGGACCTCTTCTTCATCACCGGCGCCGACGCCCTCGCGCAGCTGCTGACCTGGCGAGACAGCGAGGAGCTGTTCTCCCTCGCGCACTTCATCGGCGTCACCCGGCCCGGCCACCATCTGACCGATCCCGGCCTGCCGGAAGGCGGCGTCTCGCTCGTCGAGGTGCCGGCGCTGGCCATCTCCTCCACGGACTGCCGTGCGAGAGTCGCCAAGGGAGAACCCATCTGGTACATGGTGCCGGACGGAGTCGTGCGCTACATCGACAAGCGCGAGCTGTACCGCGGCGAGTGAGCCGAGAGGGGCACCGGTGAACGACCGATACGACGCGGGTGACGTTGGCCATGGCGCCGGCCCGTACGAAATCGTCGGCTATGACGAGTACGGCCGGCCCATGTACCGGCAGGTCCCGGCACAGCAGGCACCGCAGGCGACCTACGACCCGTACGCCCAGCAGCAGGGCTACGGCTACGACCCCTACGCCACCGGCCAGCAGCCACCGGTGACCTCCTACGAGCGCGGCGCGCCCGCACCCGGGTACGACGCCTACGGCTCCCAGGCCCCGTACGACCCCTACGGCACCGGCACCCAGCACCTCGTCGGCCACGACCCCTACGGGCAGTCCGCGAACAGCGGACAGCAGCCCCGGGTTGCCGAGCAGACCGCCCACATCCCGCAGCAGGCCGGCCCGGCGCAGCGCCCGCAAGCCCCGGCGCCGTCCCAGGGGCCGCAGGACGCGGGCGAACGGGATTACCACACCGAGCAGTTCGCATTCGTCGAGGAGCCGGACGGCAACTCCGAGGACGTCATCGACTGGCTGAAGTTCACCGAGAACCGCACCGAGCGCCGCGAGGAGGCCCGCCGCCGCGCCCGCAGCCGGATCATCGCCCTCCTCGTCGTCCTCGCCCTGGTCGCGGTCGGCGGCGTCGGCTACCTCTGGTACGCCGGAAAACTGCCCGGTCTGTCCTCCTCCGGCTCCAAGCCCGGCGCGGCGACGCCGGTCGCCGCCCAGAAACGCGACGTGATCGTCGTCCACCTGCACAACACCGGCAAGGGCGGCACCTCCACGGCGCTGCTGGTCGACAACACGACCACCAAGCAGGGCAGCACCGTGCTACTGCCCAACTCCCTCGCCCTGAGCGCCGACGACGGCTCCACCACCACTCTCGCCAAGTCGGTGGACGACGACGGCGCCTCCGGCACCCGCGACCAGCTGGACACGGTCCTCGGCACCGACATCCAGGGCACCTGGCGCCTGGACACGCCCTACCTGCAGAACCTCGTCGACCTGGTCGGCAACATCGACATCGACACCAACACCGACGTGCCCGACCCGGACACCAAGAAGAAGGGCGCGGAACCCCTCGTCCACAAAGGCAGCGACCAGACCCTCAGCGGCAAGATGGCCGTCGCCTACGCCACCTACCGCGCCGCCGGAGAGTCCCAGAACGCCCAGCTGGAGCGGTTCGGCCAGGTCATGCAGGGCGTGCTGCGCAAGATGTCCTCCGACCCGTCGTCGGCCACGACCACCGTGCAGACCCTCGCGCAGATCCTCGACCCGCCGCTCACCGACAAGGACCTCGGCACCTTCCTCGCCAAGCTCGCCGACCTCGCCAAGAGCGGCGCCTACAAGACCGCCCTGCTGCCGGTCCAGGCCGACGGCACCCTGAGCGCGAGGACCAGCGACAGCGTGGTGAAGGACATCCTCGGCGGTACCGCCAAGAGCCCCGACGCCGGCTCCGCGGTCCGGGTCTCCGTGCAGAACGCCACCGGTGTGAAGGACGACGCGGAGAGGGCCCGTGTGGTGCTGCTCAACGGCGGCTTCACCTTCCTTGAGGGCGGCACCGCCCCCGGTGCGCAGGCCACCTCGAAGGTGGTCTACTCGGACGCCTCCCACAAGTCGGACGCCACGGAGGTCGCCAAGACCCTCGGCCTGCCCGCCGGCTCCGTGGCCAAGGGCACCGTCTCCTCCGGCGCCGACGTCTCGGTCGTCCTCGGCCAGGACTACAAGCCCACCAGCTCCTGACGGGTGGTCCCACGCACCCCACGTGCCACCGTAATCACGTGGGGTGCGCCCGGCGGTCCGTGAGACCCTTGAGGTCCAGTGACCGCCGACCGAAAGCTTCGTAGTGACCGCCACCGACCGTTCTCTTGAGCTCATCAACACCGCCGCCCAGGCGGCGGCCGACAAGCTCGCCCACGACGTCATCGCCTACGACGTCAGCGACGTACTGTCGATCACGGACGCCTTCCTGCTGGCCTCCGCGCCGAACGACCGCCAGGTCAGGGCCATCGTCGACGAGATCGAGGAGCGCCTGCTGAAGGAACTCGGCGCCAAGCCGGTCCGCCGCGAGGGCGACCGCGAGTCCCGCTGGATCCTGCTCGACTACGTCGACATCGTCGTGCATGTCCAGCACAGCGAGGAGCGCGTCTTCTACGCCCTGGAGCGGCTGTGGAAGGACTGCCCCGAGCTGGAGCTGCCCGCCGACGCCAAGGCCACCCGCGGCAAGGCGGAGGAGCACGCGAAGCTGCAGGCCGCCGAGGCGGAGCAGCAGCCGGGCGGGGACTGGTGATGAGCGCCACCGGCGAGGTCACCGACCGCAAGAATGGCGGCCGCCGCATCATCCTGTGGCGGCACGGCCAGACCGCCTGGAACGTCGAGCGCCGCTTCCAGGGCAGCACGGACGTCGCGCTGACCGAGACCGGCATCGGCCAGGCCCGCCGTGCCGCCCGGCTGCTCGCCTCCCTGGGACCGGACGCGATCGTCTCCTCGGACCTGCAGCGGGCGGCGAACACCGCTGCCGAGCTCGCCGCCCTGACCGGCCTCGACGTCACCCGCGAGGAAGGCCTGCGCGAGACCTACGCGGGCGTCTGGCAGGGGCTGACGCACGAGGAGATCATCACCCGCTACGGCGAGGAGTACGCCGCCTGGAAGCGCGGCGAGGCGGTCCGCCGCGGCGGCGGCGAACTGGAGACCGAGGTCGCCGACCGTGCGGCTCCCGTCGTACTGCGGCACCTCGAGAAGCTGCCGGAGGACGGCACTCTCGTCGTCGTCAGCCACGGTGGCACCATCCGCACCACCATCGGCCGGCTGCTCGGCCTGGAAGCCAGGCACTGGGAGAGCCTCGGCGGCCTCTCCAACTGCTGCTGGTCCGTGCTCGGTCAGGGCGCCCGCGGCTGGCGCCTGCTGGAGCACAACGCCGGCACCCTCCCGGAGCCGGTCCTCGGCGACGACGACTGAGCCTCAGGGGGCTCGCGACCCCGGATTTCACTTTCTGGCAGGTCACAGGCTAAAGTTCTTCTTGTTCGCCCCGCCGAGCGGGGCGAGACACCATGCGGCTCCGCCGCGTGGCGCCAGGGGCTATAGCTCAGTTGGTAGAGCGCCTGCATGGCATGCAGGAGGTCAGGAGTTCAATTCTCCTTAGCTCCACTGATCGACACTCTGTTGAGTTGTCAAAGATCGGTGATGAAGGTCCCGTCCTCTCAGAGGGCGGGATTTTCTGTTGTGTATGCCAGCGGCCACAGCCGCTCCCTTCGCTCCCTCAGCAACGCGATCTTCTCTCGTGACTCCTCGTCCTCCGGGGTGTAGACGACGATCCGGCACTCGGGCATCCCGTCGATGGACAGCGACTGCGAGGTCATCCGCATGTCGCCCACCGCCGCGTGACGGAACGTCTTGACCCGAGGGCCCGGCGGTATCACCTCACCACCCGCCCACAGCCGCGCGAACCAGGGGCTCGCCGCCGACAGCGCGCGTATGTACTCCTCCCAGGCCGACTCACCCACGTGTCTGCCGTACGCCGAACGCAGCGTCGCCACCATCACCGGCAGCTCGCGCTCCCGGTCCACCACCGGGCAGTCCTCGTCCGTCGCGGTGAACAGCGTCCACAGCGCGTTCGGCACGCCGATCCCGCGAGCCTTCCGAGCCGCGAACAGGTCACGGTAGGCCGGGTTGGCGGCCAGGATGTCGTAACGCGAGTTGTACACCACCGCCAGCAGGGGATCGAGGGTGTCGATGATGCCCTGCACCTCAGGGGCGACCCGGCGGGGCAGGGCACCCGGCTCTGCCTCGAACGGCACCTCCGCCAGCCGGTACAGATGCTCCCGCTCCGGCGCGTCCAGCCGCAGCGTGCGGGCGACCGCGTCCAGCACCTGCGGCGAGGCGTTGATCGGCCGACCCTGCTCCAGCCATGTGCACCAGGTCACACCCACGCCGGAGAGCTGGGCGACCTCCTCCCGTCGCAGGCCGGGTGTGCGCCGCCGCAGGCCCGGTGGCATCCCCACGTCGGCCGGTGTCACCCGCGCCCGCCTGCTGCGCAGGAAGGCGGCCAGCTCCGGCCTGCGGCGCTGAGCGCTCGCCGGCCGAACCGTCTTCGCCGTCCCCGCCCGGTTCGCTGTCCTTGTCGTCTGCGTCGCCTGTGTCGTCTGCCTTGTTTGCGCTGTCTGTGTCGTCGGCGTCGTGTTCGTCGTGCTCGGCGTCATCGCGCGACCCCCGGCGTCCCCGTCATCCTCGCCATCCCCTGCATCCCACGTCGTCCCCCCCTCATCCCCCTGCGTCCCCCGTCGTCCCCGTCCTCATCGTCGGCGCCCCGACCCGGCCCTGCCAGGTGTTGGCAGTACCAGCATCGCCGGGCTCTCGGCACCCGTACCGGAGCGCCGTCAGGCTCGGCGCCATGACGACGACATCCCGAAGCGGGCCGGGCAACGGCCCCGCTGCGAA
The DNA here is from genome assembly GCF_055581585.1 of Streptomyces sp. NPDC031426. Taxonomy (NCBI): domain Bacteria; kingdom Bacillati; phylum Actinomycetota; class Actinomycetes; order Kitasatosporales; family Streptomycetaceae; genus Streptomyces; species Streptomyces sp. NPDC031426. The sequence continues at coordinate 487,558 of NZ_JBVIJE010000004.1, read as the reverse complement.
CCTTGCGACCAGTGAAGCACCTGCCACTGACAGTCACTCCTCGACCGCCGCAGTCGCCGCCGGCGGCCCGGCATCACCCGTCACGGACAGTGAAGCACCCCGCACTGACAACCGGCCGCGGCTGCTGCTCGCCGTCCTGCTCGCCGCCCTGTTCATGGCGGCCCTCGACGTCTTCATCGTGAATGTCGCCGCTCCCACCATCGGTTCCGGACTCCATGCCTCGGGCGCCGACCTGCAGCTGGTCATCGCCGGCTACGCCATCTCCTACTCCGTGTTGCTGATCACCGGCGCCCGGCTGGGCGACCGGCTCGGCCATGCCCGGGTCCACCTCGCCGGGGTCGCCCTGTTCACCACGGCCTCACTCGCCTGCGGGCTGGCGCAGGGGGCGACCGAGCTGATCGTCCTGCGGATGGTGCAGGGCGCCGGTGCGGCGCTGGCCATCCCGCAGGTGCTCAGCCTGATCCAGCGAACCTTCACCGGCGCGGCCCGGGCTCGGGCACTCGGCGCCTATTCGGCGGTCCTCGCCGTCGGTGCGGCGGCCGGGCAGACAGCGGGCGGTGTGCTGGTCAGCGCCGATCTGTTCGGGACCGGCTGGCGGCCGGTGTTCCTTGTCAACGTGCCGGTCGGCGTCGTGCTGCTCGTCATCGGCCGCCGGGTCCTGCCGCTGGGCGGCGCGGGAGGCAGGGAGCGGTCCCGTGCGCTCGACCTGCCCGGACTGGTGCTGCTGGGCGCGGCCGTGTCGCTGCTGACGGTGCCGCTCGGGCAGGAGGAGGACTGGCCGCTGTGGTCCTGGCTGTCACTGGCCGGTGCGGTGGTGCTGTTCGCGCTGTTCTGCGGGTTCGAGACCTGGCTGGCCCGGCGCGGCGGCGCCCCGCTGATCGCGCCCCGGGTGCTGCGCCACCCCGGCATCGGCCTGGCCGTCTTCCGCATCCTCGTCGTGATGTCGGTCAACGCGGGCTTCCTCTTCGCGCTGACCCTGCATGTCCAGGGCGGCCTCGGCTACAGCGCGCTGCGGGCCGGCCTGAGCTTCGCCCCGACCGCCGGCGTCTTCGGCGCCGTCAGCCTGACGTGGCGGAGGTGGCCCGCCGGGCTGCAGCGGGTGCTGACCCCGGCCGGGTTCGCGCTGACCGCGGTCTCCGTGGCCGTCGTGGGGCTGGCCTTCCACGGGGGCGGCGGCGGGGGAGCGGTGCTGTACGCCGGGTACGTGGGCGTGGGCGCCGGGCTCGCGCTAGCCTTCAGCCCGACCCTCACCCGTGCGCTCGCCACTGTGCGGCCCGAGGACGCGGCGGACGCCAGTGGCCTGCTGGCGACGGTCACCCAGCTCGGTCAGCTGATCGGCGTGGCGTCTTTCGGCACACTGTTCCTGAACCGGGTTGAGTCACCGGGGGTTCTGCGCTCGTATACCTCTGCGGAGGCGTTCTCGGTGTGTGCCTGGGCGCTGGCCTCAGCGGCCGTGGTGGGCGTCGTGTCCGGACTGGTACTGAGGCGTCGCTGACCGTATTGCTCCGGCCGTGGCAGAATCAAACGGCCGGAAGGGGGCACGGCCCGACGGGAGGGAGTAGCGATGCCTGCGAGCATCCTTGAGGAGGTCGGCCACCTCCTCGGTGCGGCGTTGATACGGGACACGACCACCCGGCTGAGCTGCCCTTCCTGTGGTTCCGCGCATGTCGCTCAAGTGCTCGGCGACAACGGCGGAATCTCCTACGTGTGCACGGCCTGCGGCCACATCTGGAGCTGATCGATGGGTGCACACAGGCGAAAGTGCGACTGGTGTGGGAGCGGTACGCCGATCGTCCGTGACATGGAGCCGATCAATCCCGACTACCAGTACTGGTGCGAGGAATGCGCGCGGGCGCTGATCATAAAAGGCGACCCGATCGAGACGTACCGGGAATTGGAGGGCGAGCCGATCTACGGGCGCCTTCTCGAAGAGCACTGCACACTCAAGCGGTTCTACTCCTTCGTGACCGCCTGATCCCCCTCGTGCCGTCGTCGTGTTCCGGCGCCGAGGTTCGGGTCAGCACGAGGAATGGCGCACCGGCTGCCGCGTAGAGCGCCGGATGCGTCAATTCCCCGGCTTCCTGGTGCGGTTCGGGCCGCCCGGTTCCGTGCGGCCCCCACCGGGGGTCCGTGGGCCCGCAGCAACGGTACGAGCGGACCCACCCAGCCACGGCGGCCGCGAGGCCCACAGCGGCCATGACAGCCGCCGAGGCAGCCCAAAGGGCATCCTCGAACGCGACGGCCGCCCCGCGCGCGTGCCGCAGCCATGGCGTCGCGCCCCCGCCTCGCAGGTGGGTCATCACACCCGTCACGATCAGGAACACCGGGAACAGCGCGGGCGTCAGTTCGATCCGGGCCACAAAAGCGGACATTAGCGACGTATCGATGTGAAGCCGAAACCGATTTTGCGCTGCGCCCCCGGGCCTGTAATGTTTACGTCGTCGCCAGGGGAACCGGGCGAAACAACAAAACAAGGGGCTATAGCTCAGTTGGTAGAGCGCTTGCATGGCATGCAAGAGGTCAGGAGTTCAATTCTCCTTAGCTCCACAGAAGTCGAAGGCGGATCATCCCGACGGATGGTCCGCCTTCGGCGTGTTGCGTCACCGCGAGCCGCAGCCGAACGACGGCGGTCGAGCCAAGGGGCGGTCACCCGGACCGGGTGACCGCCCCTTCGTGTGCTCAGCGGCCGAGAGCGCGCCGGCCGCGGCCCTGGGAGACGACCGGAAGGTTGCGGGACGGTGCCTGCCCGCGGGTGTCCTCCTCGATGCGCAGGGCGAGCGCCGGGCAGCGGCGCACCGCACGCAGGGCCTTCGCCTCCGCGTACCGCGGCACCTGCGCCTGGGCGACGGTCGGGAAACCGTCGGCGCCGAGTTCGAAGACCTCCGGGAGGATGTCGGCGCACAGCCCGTGGCCCCGGCACAGCGTCCAGTCGACGTAGATCTTCTGGCGGCTGGCGCCGGTTTCCTCGGGCTCTCCGCCGCCCGGGATGCCCGTAGGGGCCCTGCCGCCCTCGAAGAGCGGCAGAACGCCCTCCACGGGCCGTCCACAGCCGTTTCCGAGGACATGCGCGGCCAGGTCGTCGGTGAACGCCTTGATGGTCGACTCCAGGAACATCGCCGAGCCGTCCGGATGCGAACACGCGCCGCGGCGCTTGACGTTCTTCGCGACCTGCTTCAGCGCTTCCAGCGCGGCCGGACCGCCGCCGCTCAGGATGTCCTCCATGCCGCGCGCGGCGGCCGGCAGCCCGAGGTAGCAGGGCCCGCACTGGCCCGCGCTTTCCTCGGCCAGCCACTGCGCCACCCGCAGCGACTCGCCCAGCGGGCAGGTCTCCTGGCTGATCGGCAGAATCGCGCCCGCGCCCAGCGAACCGCCCACCGCGTCCAGCGAGTTGCGCGAGACGATCGCCTCGTTGACGGTCGCCGCGTCGATCCACTTGCCGTGATAGCCGCCGGTCAGCACGCCCTGCGGCACCGGCGGGGCACCCGCCAGCTGCAGCACGTAGCGCAGCGGCACGCCCGTGGGCACCTCGATCACCATCGGGCGGGCGACCGCGCCGGACACGGTGAGCATGACGGTGCCCGGCTCGTCGTACAGGCCGGTGTTGCCGTAGCGCTCGGGGCCGATGCGGGCGGCGATGGCCAGCTGCGCGAACGTCTCCGCGTTGGACAGCAGCGTGGGCGCGCCGCCGACGCCGCTCTGCGAGGCGCTGATCTTGCGGCCGGGCGGGATCGCCGGGCCGCCGTCGACCGAGCGGATCAGCGAGGCGGCGGCGCCGGTGACCATCCGCACCGGATTGCGCTGCACCCACGCGCGTAGCGCCGATCTACGGCTGTTGCTCAGCCCGCGTTCGGCGAGCGCGGCCTCCATGGAGCGCTGCGTCGACTCGCGGGTGACACCGATCACCAGCGTCCGCGCGCCGAGCGCCTCGGCGCACAACAGCGCGCCGTCCAGGATCAGGTGCGGGGCGCGGTTGATCAGCACCGTGTCCTTGCGGCAGGCAGGCTCGTCCTCGCTGCCGTTGACCACGACGACCGGCCGCACCCCGCGCTTGATCGCCGATTCGGCGACCGAGCGCAGCTTCTTGTGGAAGGGGAAGCCCGCGCCGCCACGGCCCCTGAGGTTGATGCGTTCGGCGAGCTGAGCGAGCTGCTCGCCGCCGAGCGGGTCGAGCGGTCCGTGCACCTTCAGGTGCATGGGCAGATCGAGCCGTTCCACAAGGTCGAAGCCCGACGTGAGCTGCGGAAGACCGACCACGCGGACTTCGGGTACGTCGGGCAGGGCCTCGTTCACTTAAAAGCCTCCGGACGGCGTGTTCCAAGATTCGCCCGAACCCGGAGTGTCGTAGGACGCGCCGGGCAGCGTTTCGGTAGCGGGACCGCTGTTGTACGTGTCACTGGCGTTGTACGTGCCGTAGAGGCCGTTTGTCTCACCGGTGTCGTACATGTCACTTCCGCCGTAACCGACGGTGCCCGAATTGCCGTAGACCGGAATGGTCTGCCCGGTGTCCTGGAACGGGTCGTACGCGGACGGCGGGGCCTCGCCGACCGGCGGCGGGGACGGGATCGGCCAGCTGCCCGAGGTGCTGGACAGGCCGTCCACGCGCGGCATGGCCTCCGTGGCCTGCATGTCCAGAGGCAGGTCCATACGGGAGGTCTGACCGGCCGGGTACGACTGCCGGGAGCGGCCCGGTGTGGAGACCGCGCGGTAGGCGGCCGCGAAGCCCGACGCGGGTTCCGCGGCGGGGGCGGCGGGGGACTGGTACAGCGGCGCCGACGGAGCGGCGGCTCCCCTCGGCTCGCGCCGGCTCTCGAAGCCCGCCGGAGCCGGCTCGGCCGCCCGGGAACGGCTCGCGTCCAGCTCCTCGAGTCCGGGCCGCTCCGAGCTGCCGAACAGCGCCACCAGCCGGTCGGCGACCCGGCGCTTGACCGGGCGCGGGGCGGCGCGCAGGGCGAGGGCGGCCATCACGCCCAGCAGCGACAGGCCGTAGGAGATCACGAAGAACGGCTTGGCCGCGCGACCCGCGTACAGGCCGTGGATCAGCGCGGCGCACCAGGCCGGGTAGGCGAGCATGTGCATGGCGCGCCAGCGGGCGGCGACCGGGGCCGGGGTGGCGAAATTGCTGCGCAGGGCGCCGGTGACGCCCACGAAGATCATCAGCAGGCCCGCCAGCGAACCCAGGCCGATCAGGCCGCCGATTCCGGTGACACCGAGCGCGAAAGGAATGATCGCGGCGATCGCCTTCGTGTGGCCGAGCGCGACCTTCGTGGTGATGTGCAGCAGGAGGAACGCGATCGAGGCGACCCCGAGCGTGCGGTGCACCGCCTGGCCGACGATCCGCTGCCGGATGTTCAGGAAGATCCGGTCCTGCGCGAACAGGCCCCAGATCACCGAGCAGCTGAGCGAGACCAGGGACAACACGCCCGCGCCGAAGTTGAGGAAGTCGCGGAACTGGTTGCCTCCGGCCAGCACGACCACGGGTATGAGCAGCAGGACGACAGCCGATGCCACCCCGGAGGCCGAGCGGCCAGGCTTGGGGAGGGAGCTGGTACTACGACGAGGGTTCATGGGGGCAACTCCGAGCAGTTTCGGGAAAGCGGTCCCGCTGCCGAACTCTAAATGGCGCCATACCGATCAGTACGGGGTTTGAGTTATTGCGTTGTTATCAGCGGACCATGCGACTGGGCTGTTGTCCCTTGGCGGACGGTGCGCGGGGTAATTGTCGACCTTGGTTGAGCCTCCTCGAGGGTTCTGGCATGTCCACAAGGGATACGGAAGAGTGCCGCCGCTTGCTCAAGCGTGTCGCGGCGCGTCGAAGGCCGTCCCCGCGCGCTGAAGGCCTGCGGTACCCTAGCGCCATGCGTGCCGTACGCCTTCTGCTTAGCGGGCCGCGCTGATCAGTACCGACCCCGGGTCGAACCGTGAGGTCGGCATCGGCGCGGCGTCCCCTCCTGTGCGAGGGGTTTTTTCATTTCCGCAGGCAGAGACGATCGATGGAGCTTTGAGGATCATGAGCGAGACGAACCCCGCTGCCGCCGCCACGTCGGCGGAGGCCGCGCCGCACCGCTACACGGCCGCCATGGCGGCCGAGATCGAGGCACGCTGGCAGGACTTCTGGGACGCGGACGGCACGTACGCGGCGCCGAACCCCGAGGGCGACCTGGCGGGCGACCCCGAGCTGGTCGCCAAGCCCAAGAAGTTCATCATGGACATGTTCCCGTACCCCTCGGGTGCGGGCCTGCACGTCGGCCACCCGCTGGGCTACATCGCCACCGACGTCTTCGCCCGGTTCCAGCGCATGACCGGCCACAACGTCCTGCACACCCTGGGCTTCGACGCCTTCGGCCTGCCCGCAGAGCAGTACGCCGTGCAGACCGGCACGCACCCGCGCGTGTCCACCGAGGCCAACATCGAGAACATGAAGACCCAGCTGCGCCGGCTGGGCCTGGGCCACGACAAGCGCCGGTCCTTCGCCACGATCGACCCGGACTACTACAAGTGGACCCAGTGGATCTTCCTGCAGATCTTCAACTCGTGGTACGACGACGAGGCGAAGAAGGCCCGCCCGATCTCCGAGCTGATCGCCCGGTTCGAGTCCGGTGAGCGCCCGATTCCGGGCACCACGCGCGCGTGGAGCGAGCTGAACGCCCGCGAGCGCGCCGACATCCTGGGCGAGTACCGCCTGGCCTACGCCTCCCACGCGCCCGTCAACTGGTGCCCGGGCCTGGGCACCGTACTGGCCAACGAGGAGGTCACCGCCGACGGCCGCTCCGAGCGCGGCAACTACCCGGTCTTCAAGGCCAAGCTGCGGCAGTGGAACATGCGCATCACCGCCTACGCCGACCGGCTGCTGGAGGACCTGGAGGAGCTGGACTGGCCCGAGGCCATCAAGCTGCAGCAGCGCAACTGGATCGGCCGCAGCGAGGGCGCCCGCGTCGACTTCCCGATCGACGGCGAGCACATCACGATCTTCACCACCCGCCAGGACACCCTGTTCGGCGCGACCTACATGGTGCTGGCGCCCGAGCACCCGCTGGTCGAGAAGTTCACCCCCGAGGCCTGGCCCGAGGGCACGCACGAGGTGTGGACCGGCGGACACGCCACCCCGGCCGAGGCCGTCGCCGCCTACCGCGCGCAGGCCGCCTCGAAGTCCGACGTCGAGCGCCAGGCCGAGGCCAAGGACAAGACCGGCGTCTTCACCGGCGCGTTCGCGACCAACCCGGTCAACGGCGAGCAGGTCCCCGTCTTCATCGCCGACTACGTCCTGATGGGCTACGGCACCGGCGCGATCATGGCCGTCCCGGCGCACGACACCCGTGACTTTGCCTTCGCGCGCGCCTTCGAGCTGCCGATCCGCTGCGTGGTCGAGCCGACCGACGGGCGCGGCACCGACACCGCGACCTGGGACGACGCCTTCGTGTCGTACGACGCGACGCTGGTCAACTCCGCCAGCGACGAGGTCTCCCTGGACGGCCTGGGCGTCGTCGAGGCCAAGGCCCGCATCACCGAATGGCTGCAGGACAAGGGCATCGGCGAGGGCACCGTCAACTTCCGTCTGCGCGACTGGCTGTTCAGCCGCCAGCGCTACTGGGGCGAGCCCTTCCCGATCGTCTACGACGAGGACGGCGTCGCCCACTCGCTGCCCGAGTCGATGCTGCCGCTGGAGCTGCCCGAGGTCGAGGACTACAGCCCGCGCACCTTCGACCCGGACGACGCCGACACCCAGCCCGAGACCCCGCTGTCGCGCAACGAGGAGTGGGTCAACGTCACCCTGGACCTGGGCGACGGGCCGAAGAAGTACCGCCGCGAGACCAACACCATGCCCAACTGGGCGGGTTCCTGCTGGTACGAGTTCCGTTACCTGGACCCGCACAACGAGCGGCAGCTGGTCGACCCCGAGATCGAGCAGTACTGGATGGGCCCGCGCGAGGGCCGGCCGCACGGCGGTGTCGACCTGTACGTCGGCGGCGCCGAGCACGCGGTGCTGCACCTGCTGTACGCGCGCTTCTGGTCCAAGGTGCTGTACGACCTGGGCCACGTGTCGTCGGCCGAGCCGTTCCACAAGCTGTTCAACCAGGGCATGATCCAGGCCTACGTCTACCGCGACAGCCGTGGCATCGCGGTGCCGGCCGCCGAGGTGGAGGAGCGCGACGGCGCCTACTACTACCAGGGCGAGAAGGTCACCCGCCTGCTGGGCAAGATGGGCAAGTCCCTGAAGAACGCGGTGACCCCGGACGAGATCTGCGCCGAGTACGGCGCCGACACCCTGCGCCTGTACGAGATGGCCATGGGCCCGCTGGACGTCTCCCGGCCGTGGGACACGCGCGCGGTGGTCGGCCAGTTCCGGCTGCTGCAGCGACTGTGGCGCAACATCGTCGACGAGGCGACCGGTGAGGTCACCGTCACCGACGCCGAGCCCGACGAGGAGACCCTCCGCGCCCTGCACAAGGCGATCGACGGCGTCCGCCAGGACCTGGAGGGCCTGCGCTTCAACACCGCCATCGCCAAGGTCACCGAGCTGAACAACCACCTGACCAAGACCGGCACCGCGGTGCCGCGTTCGGTGGCCGAGCCCCTGGTGCTGATGGTCGCCCCGCTGGCCCCGCACATCGCCGAGGAGCTGTGGCGCAAGCTGGGCCGCACCGACTCGGTCGTCCACCAGGACTTCCCGGTCGCCGACCCGGACTACGTCGTGGACGAGACCGTGACCTGCGTCGTGCAGATCAAGGGCAAGGTCAAGGCCCGCCTGGAGGTGCCGCCGGCCATCTCCGAGGAGGAGCTGGAGAAGGTGGCGCTGGCCGATGACAAGGTCGTGGCGGCGCTGGCCGGCGCGGGCATCCGCAAGGTGATCGTCCGGGCGCCGAAGCTGGTGAACATCGTTCCGGCGTGATGACCGGACACCGGCCACGGCCGGCATCGGGGTAGTCCCCTACGGGCAGGTTCGGGGTTTTTCTGGAACTCCGGGCCTGCCCGCTGCGTTTACCGTGGAAAGCGCAGCGGCGTGTGCCGCACCGGCCGGAGGAGGAGCGTCATGGAAACAGTGATCGCCGTGTTCGCCCTGCTCTTCCTGCTCTTCATCGGCCTGGGCGCGTACGCCACGGTCAAGGCGGTCGGCGCCGCCAAGCGCGGGGTGGACCGGACGATCGAGCAGGCCCGCCGCACCGTCGAGGACCACACCCTGCGCGCCAAGTCCTTCGTCCAGGTCGGCCCGGCCGCGGAGATCGCGCAGCTGAGGCTCGCGCTGCGCACCTCGATGCGCGCCACCCAGGACGCCCTGCGCGCGGGCGCGGCCGAGGACGAGTCGCTGAAGGAGTCCCTCGGCCTCTTCGAACGGCTCAGCGCACACGGGCAAGAGCTGGACACCGACCTCAGGCGGCTGGAGTCGGAGCCGGACCGGGCCGAACTCGCCGCGCGGCTGCCCGAGCTGCGCAGCCGCACCGAGCGCATCACCAAGTCCGCGGACTCGCTGCGCTGGGCGGTCCGCGACCGGGCGCGCCGCTTCTTCGAGGACGATCTGGGCGCGCTCAGCGACCAGATAGACATCGAGGCCGACGCCCTGCGTCACTGGACCCCGGCCGGTTCCCCACCGGCGCAGGGACAGCGGCCCGGCACATCCGCCGCGTCCACCCCCGACGGCCCGGCGGCCCAGCACGCTCGCTCGCGGCCCTCCCACCCCGACGAGGAGCAGGCGCGCCAGGCGATCACCCCGCCGTCGCCACGCCTCACCCACCCTTGGCAGAAGAAGCCGCGCCCCGAGAGCACCACCTGACCTGGCCGCTTTGGACCCGCACCATGGGGGCCGGGCTGCCACGCGAGCACTACGGCAGGTAACCTCCAGCTCATGTCCCGCCATGTCGCGATCGTCACCGATTCAACGGCCTACCTGCCGCCGCGGACGATGGAGCGTCACGGCATCACCGCGGTGCCCCTGACCGTGGTTCTCGGCGACCAGGCACTCGAAGAGGGCACCGAGATCTCCACCCGCTCCCTGGCCCAGGCGCTGCAGAAGCGGCGCCCCGTCACCACCTCGCGCCCGAGCCCCGAGGTGTTCGCGGAAACCTACCGCAGGGTCGCCGAGTCCGGCGCGAGCGGCATCGTCTCCCTGCATCTGTCCGCCGAGTTGTCCGGCACCTACGACGCGGCGGTCCTCGCCGCCCGCGGGGCGCCGGTGCCGGTACGGGTGGTGGACACCGGGATGGTGGCGATGGCGCTCGGCTTCTGCGCGCTCGCCGCGGCTGAGGCGGCCGGAGCCGGCGGCACGGTGGACGAGGCCGTCACGGCCGCCGAGAAGCGGGCCGCGGGCACGTCCGCCTACTTCTACGTCGACACCCTCGACTATCTGCGCCGTGGCGGCCGCATCGGAGCCGCCCAGGCCCTGCTCGGTTCCGCACTAGCCGTCAAACCCCTGCTCCAGCTGGACGGCGGACGCATCGAACTGCTCGAGAAGGTCCGTACGGCGTCCAAGGCCATCGCGCGTCTGGAGGAGATCGCCGCCGAGCGGGCGGGCGATGCCGAGGTCGACATCGCCGTCCATCACCTCGCCGCCCCCGACCGCGCCGCCGCACTCGCCGACCGGCTGCGGGAACGGCTGCCGGGCCTGGCCGACCTCCATGTCAGCGAGGTCGGGGCGGTGATCGGCGCACACACCGGCCCCGGGCTGCTCGGAGTGGTGGTTTCGCCCCGCTGACCCAGTCACTCGTACGGGTGGCAGAGTTATCCACAACTGGGCTGTCATCCCCGGGAATTGACCAAGATCATCGCGAATCGACGGGATGTCCCATCCTCGTCGCATGGCACTTCGATCACGTTCACGCACGGCCACCCCGACCAGCGGCCCCGGCCGTGGCCCCACCTCCGACGGCCGCATCCGTCACCGCCGTGGAATCGATGGCGGCCGTGCCCGCCACCGCCCGCCGGCACCGGCCGAGGAACTGCGCCGCCGAGCGGAACTCCTCTTCGGCGAACGAGCCGTGCGATGGCGGGAGTCGGGGAACGGACCGCCGGACGGGGCGGGTGCCGTGAATCCGGCAACCGCGATGGCAACCGAGGTGGCCACCGGGGTGGCGGCCGAGGCTGCTACGGCATCGGTCACGGGCCGGGCGCCCGGGCTGAGCCCGGCGAAGGCGGTGACGACCACGGTCGCGCCTGTTTTCACCGAGCCACCGCACGCCGCACCGGCTGACGGGCCGACGCCCACCCCGACGACCACATCGGCACTGAGCACACCCCGAGACCCCGAAACAGCTGTGTACGTGCACCCGTTGGACTTGCCAGGACCCGTCGGCCCCGGCTGGCGGGAGCGGTTCGGGCCGGCGTTGCGGGAGCGGCTGCCGGTGTGGTTGCAGGCGCGGTGCGGGGTGGAGCGGCGGGGAGTCGTGGCGCTCACCGTGGTGCTCGTGGCCGCCGCAGTGTTCGCCTTACAGCACTTCTGGGCCGGGCGGACCGAATCCGTGAGCGCTCCTCAAGCGGTGCGTGCGGAGGTACCTCACGCCAAGGCGGACACGCCCTACGCCAAGAAGGGAGACGACGCGAAGGCCGGTGCGGGTGCGAGCGCCTCGGCGACGCCGGGCGGACAGATCGTCGTGGATGTCAGCGGCAAGGTCCGTCACCCGGGGATCCAGCGCTTGCCGGCCGGTTCCCGGGTGGCCGACGCGCTGCGGGCGGCCGGCGGTGTCCGTCCGGGGGTGAGCACCGAGGGCCTCAACCGGGCCCGCTTTCTCGTCGACGGCGAACAGGTCGTCGTCGGCGCGCCCGCCGGGGCGGTGCCTCCACCCGGCCCGTCGGCCGGGGCCGCCCCCGGACCGGCCGGCACGGGCCCCGCGGCGCCCGTCTCCCTCAACACGGCCACGGCGGACCAGCTCGACGCGCTGCCGGGAGTCGGCCCGGTCCTCGCCCAGCACATCATCGACTACCGCACCCAGCACGGCGGCTTTCGCTCGGTGGACGAACTGCGTGAGGTCAACGGCATCGGCGACCGTCGCTTCAGCGATCTGCGGCACATGGTGCGGCCATGAGCCGCGCGATCGTCGACGGGTCGCAGGGCCGTGTGAGGACCGGCGCATTCGCGCACGCCCGGCGCAGAGGCGAGCGGTCAGGAGACCCGGGGCCCGACGGCGCGGTGGTCCGCGACACCGCGGAGAACGGGACCGCTGCTCGCGGCGACCGAGCGGGGCCCATGGACCTGCGTCTGGTGCCGCCCGCGCTCGCGGCCTGGGGCACGGCGGCCCTGACGCTGGACACCCCGGCGGCCTGGACGGCCGGGATCGCGCTCACCTGCCTGGTGGGCGGGATCGCTCTGCTGGCGACGCGGAGGTCCTCACAGCCCGCACAGTCCGTAGCGGACGGGCGGGTCACGCGGAGAGGGCAGGTCGAGAGGCCGATCGGCGGATTCGCGTGGGCCCGTGCCCCGATCGCCGCCGTGCTGCTGTGCGTCGCCGCGGCGGCGGCCTCGGCCGGACTGCACGGGGCCGACCTGCGGTGCGGGCCGGTGCCCGAGCTGGCCCGGCGGTACGCGACCGTGACCGCCGACGTCGAGGTGGCCGGCGACCCCTGGCTGAGCCGACCAAGGGTGCGCGGTGATCACGCCGCGCCCCAGGCGGTACTGGCCCAGGCGGAGGTGCGGCGCGTCGAACGGAGCGACGGGACGAGCGTACTGACGCGGACTCCGGTGCTGCTGGTCATCGATGCGCACGTTCCGGCACCGCAAGGGACAGCTGCCCGCGTACAAGGCGCTCAGGGTGCGCGGGGTGTGCGGCGCGGGCAGGGTGCTCGTGAGGCCTGGCTCGGGTTGTTGCCGTCCACGCGGGTGCGGGTGAGCGGGGGGCTGGCGCCCGCGCTGACCGGTGGGGAGCGGACCGCGGCCGTGCTGCGGGTGCGTGGCCGGCCGGGGCCACGGATCGTAGCGGGGCCCAGCGGGGCGCAACGACTCGCGGGACGGCTCCGGGCCGGACTGCGGGAGGCGACCGACACGCTGCCGGGGGACGCGCGGGCGCTCCTTCCAGGGCTGGTCGTCGGGGACACCTCACGGATCACGCCCGAGCTGGACGAGGCGTTCAAGGAGACGGACCTGGCGCACACGCTCGCCGTGTCCGGCAGCAACCTCACCGTCCTGCTCGCGCTGCTCATCGGGCCGCCCGGAATGGCCCGGCTGATCGAACGCCGTGGCCTCGCTCCGCGCCTCGGGCTCTCGCTGCGGGCGACCGCACTGCTCGCCGGAGCGCTCACATCGGGATTCGTGGTCGTGTGCCGGCCCGACCCCAGTGTGCTGCGGGCCGCCGCCTGTGGCGCGGTCGCGCTGCTCGCCCTGGCCACCGGGCGCCGCAGATCCCTGATCCCGGCACTGGCCACGGCGGTTCTGCTGTTGGTGCTCTACGACCCGTGGCTGGCCCGAAGCTATGGCTTCCTGCTCTCCGTGCTGGCCACCGGCGCGCTGCTCGTCCTGGCACCGGGCTGGTGCGAGGCGCTGCGGCGGCGCCGGGTGCCGCCGAGGCTCGCGGAGGCGCTGGCGGCGGCCGCGGCGGCACAGGCGGTGTGTGCTCCGGTCACGGCGGTGCTGTCGGCGCGGGTCAGCCTGGTGGCGGTGCCGTGCAACCTGCTGGCCGAGGTGGCGGTGGCACCCGCCACCGTGCTGGGCTTCACGGCGCTCATGACGGCGCCGGTGGCGATGGCACCGGCCAAGGCGCTCGCTTGGTGCGCGCGTTGGCCCGCCGAGTGGATCGCCCATGTGGCCCGGACGGGGGCGGCGCTGCCCGGCGCGGGAGTGGACTGGCCGGGGAGCTGGGCGGGAGCGCTGCTGCTCGCGGCGGTCACTGTCGGCGTCGTCCTGGCCGGGCGGCGGCTCACGCGGCATCCGTGGTGGTGCGGGCTGCTCGGGGTGCTGCTCCTGCTGGCGGTGGTCCGGCCGGCGCCGCTGACCCGGGTGATCACGGGCTGGCCGCCGCCGGGCTGGCGGTTCGCGATGTGCGATGTAGGTCAGGGCGACGCGACCGTACTGGCGGCGGGCGAGGGCGCCGGGGTGGTCGTGGACGCCGGCCCCGATCCGGCGCTGGTCGACCGCTGTCTGCGGCACCTGGGCATCACGCGCATCCCGCTTCTCGTACTGACCCACTTCCATGCCGACCATGTGGCGGGACTGCCCGGGGTGCTGCGGGGCCGTTCGGTGGCCGCTGTCGAGACCACTGGTTTCGAGGAGCCCGCCGACGAGGCGGAGTTCGTCAGAAGGGAGGCGGCGGCGCGGCACATCCCGGTCACACGGGCCGTAGCGGGAGAGGAACGGCGTGCCGGAGCGCTGTCCTGGCGGGTCCTGTGGCCCCCACCGAGCACCCGGCCGCCCGGGGACACCCGGACCCCGGCCTGGCCGGGCCCGGTGCCCGAGCCGGACGGTCCGAACGACGCCAGCGTGGCGATGCTGGTGCGCTCGGGCGGTCTGCGGCTGCTGTTGCTGGGCGACCTCGAACCACCGGCCCAACAGGCGTTGGTGCGGTCACCGGCGGCGGCCGAGCTGGCCGGTGTGGACGTCCTGAAGGTGGCCCATCATGGCTCGGCCTATCAGGACCCGGAGCTGATACGGCTCGCGGCTCCCCGGGTGGCGCTCATTTCATGCGGCGCCGACAACCCCTATGGCCATCCGGCACCGGCGACCGTGGCAGCGCTGCGGGAGGGCGGGGCGCTGGTGCTGCGCACCGACCGGGACGGGGAGCTCGCGGTCGGCGGGACGGGAGGGAAGGGTGGGGAGCTGAGGGTGGCCAGAGACTGAGGACCGGGTGTTCGCCCAGACTGGGGCCATGAACTCAAGCCAGGTCGAGGCCTATCTCCGCCGGATCCGGGCCGAGCACCCGCAGGAGCCCACCGGCCGGGCGCTGCGCGAGCTGCAACTGCGCCATCTGCTGACCGTCCCCTTCGAGAACCTGTCGATCCACCTCGGCGAGGAGATCGTGCTGGAGGAGGAGAGGCTGCTGGACAAAGTGATCGGACGCGGGCGGGGTGGCTTCTGCTACGAATTGAACGGCGCGTTCGGTGCATTGCTCGCCGCGCTCGGCTACGAGGTCGAACTGCTCGCGGCACGCGTGTACGGCGACGAGGGACGGCTCGGCATCCCGTACGACCATCTCGCCCTGCGGGTGCGGACGGTGGAGGGGGACACCTGGCTCGCGGACGTCGGGTTCGGCGCACACAGTCACTACCCGCTGAGTTACGCGGAACGCGAGGAGCAGGTGGACCCGGGCGGCGTGTTCCGGGTGGTGGCGGCCGGGCCGGACGCGGCCGGGGTGAGCGGCGGCGGCTCGGCCGGTCCCGGGGACCTGGACGTCATACGGGACGGCAGGCCGCAGTACCGGCTCGAGACGCGGCCCCGTGTGCTCGGGGACTTCGCGGCCGGGGTCTGGTGGCACAGCACCTCGCCGCTGTCGCACTTCACCCGGTCACTCGTCTGCTCACGGGTCACCGAGGACGGGGGGAGGGTCACGCTCAGCGGGCGGGAACTGAAGACGACCGCGGGCGACGGGACGCGTGGGACACGGGAGTTGGAGACGGACGAGGAGGTGTTGACCGCGTACCGGGAGCGGTTCGGGATCGAGCTGGGCCGTGTGCCGACGGTGCGAAACCGGAACGGGAACCAGAAACCGTGATCCGGGCCGGTTTCGGCGCTTGTGTCGGATTCCCGCGATGCGTGCCTGCCGCGCCGGAGGCCTGACCTGGGCGTACGGGTGCCGCCCCGGGGCCTCCGCACGGTGCCGGAGAATGGGCCCGTGAGCGATGTGAGACATGTGCTGGTGCTGCCCGACCGGGATGCCGCCGAGGAGGTGGCCGAGGTGCTCGGGCAGCGGTTCGGGCTGGACGAGGAGCCTCGGCTCGTCCGGGAGGCGCTGGCCGGCGAGGACGACGCCGAGGACGCACAGTGGCTGGTGGTCCTGCGGGACGAGAACGAGCGGCTGGACCCGGCGGAGCTGGACGAGTTCGCCGCGGAGTGGGACGGCTGGCGCGAGGAGCCGTGACCCCGAGGCGGACTCCGGGTCCGCTCCGGGACCGGTCAGGGTGCCGGGGCCGGTTCGTTGTCAGTGCCGCGTGGGATGCTGTCAGTGATGGCCAGGAAGACTGCAAATGACGCCCCTCTCGCCCCGGTGACGCTCGCCGTGGGCCAGGAGGACCTCCTGCTCGACCGTGCCGTGCGGGAGGTGGTGGCCGCCGCCAAGGCCGCCGACGCCGACACGGACGTACGCGACCTCACCCCGGACCAGTTGCAGCCCGGCACGCTCGCCGAGCTCACCAGTCCTTCGCTCTTCGCCGAGCGGAAAGTCGTGGTCGTACGCAATGCGCAGGACCTGTCCGCCGACACGGTCAAGGACGTGAAGGCATATCTCGGGGCGCCCGCCGAGGAGATCACGCTGGTGCTGCTGCACGCGGGCGGGGTCAAGGGCAAGGGGCTGCTCGATGCCGCGCGCAAGGCGGGAGCGCGCGAGGTGGCCTGCCCGAAGATGACCAAGCCCGCGGACCGGCTGGCCTTCGTGCGGGGGGAGTTCCGCTCCTTCGGGCGGTCGGCCACGCCCGAGGCATGCCAGGCGCTCTGCGACGCCATCGGCAGCGATCTGCGGGAGCTGGCCTCGGCGGTCTCCCAGCTGGTCGCCGACGTCGAGGGGACGATCGACGAGGCGGTCGTCGGGCGGTACTACACCGGCCGGGCCGAGGCCTCCAGCTTCACGGTCGCCGACCGGGCCGTGGAGGGGCGTACAGCGGAGGCGCTGGAGGCGCTCAGATGGTCGCTGGCGACGGGCGTGGCGCCGGTGCTGATCACCAGTGCGCTGGCCCAGGGCGTGCGGGCGATCGGGAAGCTGTCCTCGGCGCGCGGGGGACGGCCGGCCGATCTGGCGCGGGAGCTGGGGATGCCGCCGTGGAAGATCGATCGGGTGCGGCAGCAGATGCGGGGGTGGACACCGGACGGGGTGGCGGTGGCGATGCGCGCCGTTGCCGAGGCCGACGCCGGGGTGAAGGGCGGGGGCGACGACCCCGAGTACGCCCTGGAGAAGGCGGTCGTGACCATCGCCCGAGCGGCACGATCGAGAGGCCGGGCCTGATCCGCCGCCCGCCAAGGCGCGCCCCGGCGCGGACCTGGGGCTGACCTACTGCCGACCCGGGCGGACCCGCCGACAATCCGGGCGCCCCTGGCGCCGACCCGGGCCGGATCGAGCCGCGACCTGGGGCTGATCGGGCGCCGACCCGGATCGGGCGCCGACCCGGATCGGGCGCCGACCCGGATCGGGCGCCGACCCGGATCGGGCGCCGACCCGGATCGGGCGCCGACCCGGATCGGGCGGCGGCCCAACGGCCGCAGCACCAACTCGGGCCGTCCCCGCACCGACCGGGGCAAATCCAATCGTCCCCGAGCGACAGCCATGGCTAATCGTGGGTGTTCATGACGAAGGCCCCGGTGTCCGCCCTGGGGAAGGGAGGGCGCCGGGGCCTTCGGATCAAGCTGGTGGACTCGCACCCGCGTGGCGAACGCAGGCCGCGTGCGAATCCGGGAGTGCCGGGCGGGAGCGGATGAGAGAGGGCCCGCTCTGGGTCCTTCCGGCGGTCAGATCAAAAAGGAGGTTCAGCCCTTGAGGGACGTGACCTTGGAAGCAAGCGCCGACTTCTTGTTGGC
Source organism: Streptomyces sp. NPDC031426 (assembly GCF_055581585.1). NCBI lineage: Bacteria > Bacillati > Actinomycetota > Actinomycetes > Kitasatosporales > Streptomycetaceae > Streptomyces > Streptomyces sp. NPDC031426. Next base: position 469,923 of record NZ_JBVIJE010000004.1, on the reverse strand, counting down.
GGCCTGGTTCTTGTGGATGACGCCCTTCGAGACGGCCTTGTCGAGCGCACGCGCGGCAGCGCGCTGCAGCTCGGTGGCCTTCTCGACGTCACCCGCGGCAGCGGCCTCGCGGGCCTTGCGGATCGCGGTCTTCAGGGAGGACTTGACGGCCTTGTTGCGCAGCCGAGCCTTCTCGTTGGTCTTGATCCGCTTGATCTGGGACTTGATGTTCGCCACGAAGGAGCCTTTTCAGGTTCTGGTGCGGGGCCGCGCGGGTCCCGTACCGGTGATCCAAAATTTCTCTGACGCGCCTCGTGCTGAGAGGGCACGAGGCACAGCCATCTACAGTACCAGTGGCCCTGCGAGCGGCCCAAAACGGTGCCCGGTCCCTCCGCGTGGGACCATGGAGACTACGTATCGATCCGACCCGAGGCATAAGGCGCCTCAAGAGACAGGACCCTGCGTGCCCGCGACCCCTAACCATGTGCCCGAGCCGAGCCGTACCGACCCGGCTCTGATCCGCAATTTCTGCATCATCGCGCACATCGACCACGGCAAGTCCACGCTCGCCGACCGGATGCTCCAGCTGACCGGTGTGGTCGAGCAGCGGCAGATGCGTGCTCAGTACCTCGACCGGATGGACATCGAGCGTGAGCGCGGAATCACGATCAAGTCCCAGGCGGTGCGTCTGCCCTGGGCCCCCACCGAGGGCCCCGATCAGGGCACGACTCACATCCTCAACATGATCGACACCCCGGGGCACGTCGACTTCACCTACGAGGTCTCGCGGTCGCTCGCCGCCTGTGAGGGGACCGTCCTCCTCGTCGACGCCGCCCAGGGCATCGAGGCGCAGACCCTCGCCAACCTCTACCTGGCGATGGAGAACGACCTCACGATCATCCCCGTACTGAACAAGATCGACCTGCCGGCCGCCCAGCCGGAGAAGTTCGCCGAGGAGCTCGCGAACCTGGTCGGCTGCGACCCGGAGGACGTCCTCAAGGTCTCCGCCAAGACCGGTCTCGGCGTCGACGCGCTGCTGAACAAGGTCGTCAAGGAGATCCCGGCGCCGGTCGGGGTCGCGGACGCGCCCGCCCGCGCGATGATCTTCGACTCGGTCTACGACTCCTACCGCGGTGTCGTGACGTACGTCCGTGTCATCGACGGCCAGCTCAACAAGCGTGAGCGCATCAGGATGATGTCGACCGGTGCCACGCACGAGCTGCTGGAGATCGGCGTCAACTCGCCCGAGATGCTGCCGGCCGACGGCCTCGGTGTCGGTGAGGTGGGCTATCTCATCACCGGTGTGAAGGACGTCCGGCAGTCCAAGGTCGGTGACACCGTCACCAGCCAGAGCAAGGGGGCGACGGAGGCGCTCGGCGGCTACAAGGACCCGAAGCCGATGGTCTTCTCGGGGCTGTATCCGCTGGACGGCTCCGACTACCCCGAGCTGCGCGAGGCCCTGGACAAGCTTCAGCTCAACGACGCCGCCCTGGTCTACGAGCCGGAGACCTCCGCCGCCCTCGGCTTCGGCTTCCGCGTCGGCTTCCTCGGCCTGCTGCACCTGGATGTGATCCGGGAGCGGCTGGAGCGCGAGTTCGGTCTCGACCTGATCGCCACCGCCCCCAACGTGGTCTACCGCGTGATCATGGAGGACGGCAGCGAGGTCACGGTCACCAACCCGAGCGAGTTCCCCGAGGGCAAGATCGACGAGGTCTTCGAACCGGTCGTACGGGCGACGATCCTCGCGCCGACCGAGTTCATCGGCGCGATCATGGAGCTGTGCCAAACCCGGCGCGGCACCCTGCTCGGCATGGACTACCTCTCCGAGGACCGCGTCGAGATCCGCTACACCCTTCCGCTCGCGGAGATCGTCTTCGACTTCTTCGACCAGCTGAAGTCCAAGACGCGCGGTTACGCCTCCCTCGACTACGAGCCCACGGGCGAGCAGAGCAGCTCCCTGGTCAAGGTCGACATCCTGCTGCACGGCGACAAGGTCGACGCCTTCTCGGCGATCACCCACAAGGACCAGGCGTACGCGTACGGCGTGCGGCTCGTCGCCAAGCTCAGGGAGCTGATCCCGCGGCAGAACTTCGAGGTGCCGGTGCAGGCCGCCATCGGCTCCCGGGTCATCGCCCGCGAGACCATCCGCGCCATCCGCAAGGACGTCCTCGCCAAGTGCTACGGCGGTGACATCTCCCGTAAGCGGAAGCTGCTGGAGAAGCAGAAGGAAGGCAAGAAGCGGATGAAGATGGTGGGTTCCGTGGAGGTTCCGCAGGAAGCCTTCATCGCCGTCCTGTCCAGCGATGACAGCGCGAGTTCGGCCAAGAGCAAGAAGTAACCATCGGTAACATCGGGCTGCGTCCGTAAACCGGACACACAGGGGCCTGTCATGCGAAAGCGTGGCGGGCCCCTACGCGTGCGTTGCGTCGCTCTCCGTGGAAAGTGACAGGCCGATGCCCCTTACGCAGCGGGCGGTCGCGCCTTACTCTGATCCCTGCTCGAATAGTTACTCGCGAGTTAAACAACAGCGATACAACAGCTCGAACCCCCACCGTGAGTTAACCCAGCCGCACCGAGTACAGCCGCACCGTCGCGGGCCCGGAGGATGTCGTGAGCGACACACAGACCCTGATCGAGAACCGTCCGCCGTCCGTGGCGGCCCTCTTCCTGGAGCGCGTGGCGGCCACACCGGACGCCGAGGCCTACCGCTACCCGGTGGCCGCCGCGTCCGGCCAGGGCCCCGACGACTGGAAGTCGCTCAGCTGGGCGCAGGCGGCCGAGCGGGTGTTCGCGATCGCGGCCGGCCTCATCGAGCTGGGCGTGCAGCCCGAGCAGCGGGTGGCGCTCGCCTCCTCCACCCGGGTCGAGTGGATCCTCGCCGACCTCGGCATCCTGTGTGCCGGCGGCGCCACGACCACGGTCTACCCGCAGACCAACGCCGACGAGTCGGCCTTCATCCTCTCCGACTCCGAGAGCCGGGTGCTGATCGCCGAGGACGCGGCCCAGGTCGCCAAGGCGGTCGAGAAGCGCGCCGAACTGCCCGACCTGACCAAGGTCGTCGTCATCGATGCGGCCGACGTCGAGACGGACGACTGGGTCATCACCCTCGCCGAGCTGGAGCGACGCGGCGCCGCCTACCTGGACCAGCACCCGGAGCTGATCAAGGAGCGGGTCGGCGCGATCACCCGGGACCAGCTCGCCACCCTCATCTACACCTCCGGCACCACCGGCCGCCCCAAGGGAGTCAGGCTCCCGCACGACAACTGGGCGTACATGGCGAAGGCGATCGCCGCGACCGGCCTGATCAGCGGCGAGGACGTGCAGTACCTGTGGCTGCCGCTCGCGCACGTCTTCGGCAAGGTGCTCACCTCCGGGCAGATCGAGGTCGGGCACGTCACCGCGGTCGACGGCCGCGTCGACAAGATCATCGAGAATCTTCCGGTGGTGCAGCCGACGTACATGGCGGCCGTGCCGCGCATCTTCGAGAAGGTCTACAACGGCGTCGCCGCCAAGGCCCGCGAGGGCGGCCCGGCCAAGTACAAGATCTTCCAGTGGGCCGCAGAGGTCGCCCGCGAGTACGCCAAGGTCAGCCAGGACAACTTCCGGCGCACCGGCACCCACGCCGTGCCCTTCGGTCTCGCCGCCAAGCACAAGGTCGCCGACACCCTCGTCTACGGCAAGCTCCGCGAGGCCTTCGGCGGCCGGCTGCGCGCCTGTGTCTCCGGCGCCTCCGCGCTCGCGCCCGAGATCGGCTACTTCTTCGCCGGCGCCGGCATCCACATCCTGGAGGGCTACGGCCTCACCGAGTCCTCCGCGGCCTCCTTCGTCAACCCCGGCGAGGCCTACCGCACCGGCACGGTCGGCAAGCCGCTGCCCGGCACGGAGGTGCGCATCGCCGACGACGGCGAGATCCTGCTGCGCGGCCCCGGCATCATGGAGGGCTACCACGGGCTGCCCGAGAAGACCGCAGAGGTGCTGGAGTCCGACGGCTGGTTCCACACCGGTGACATCGGCGAGCTCTCACCCGACGGCTATCTGCGCATCACCGACCGCAAGAAGGACCTCATCAAGACCTCCGGCGGCAAGTACGTCGCCCCGGCCGAGGTCGAGGGCCAGTTCAAGGCGGTGTGCCCGTACGTCTCCAACATCCTGGTGCACGGCGCCGACCGGAACTACTGCACCGCCCTGATCGCCCTGGACGAGATCGCCATCCTGGACTGGGCGAAGGGGAACGGGCTGGACGGCAGGCCGTACGCCGACGTGGTGGCCGCGCCGCAGACCGTGGAGATGGTCGACGGCTATGTGCAGCAGCTCAACGCCGGGCTGCAGAAGTGGCAGACGATCAAGAAGTTCCGGCTGCTGCCGCGGGATCTCGACGTGGAGCACGGGGAGATCACGCCGAGCCTGAAGCTGAAGCGGCCCGTTGTCGAGCGGGAGTACAAGCACCTCATCGATGAGATGTACGCCGGGACCAGGGAGAAGTAGGTCGGTCCCACAGGGGTGGCCGGGGACTGCCGGCGGCTGCGGATTGTCCGGGGTCGCGCGCGCGGTTCCCGCGCCCCTCGGTAAGTTGCGCCCGCGGGCGTTCGAAAGTGGCCGTCTTCTGTCCACTTCGGTGACTCAGCGCTTATAGCCGCCCCCGGTCTGTCACCCTGGCCGCATGGACATGGCGGCCATACCGACGCAGCGGGAGGGCGAGCCCCGGGCCTGGGAGGTGCGGGGGCGGGCCACGCTGCCCGGAAGCCCTCTCGCGCCCGGGGCGGCCCGTGCGCTGGTGCGGGCCGCGCTGGCCGAGGCGTCCGAGGTGTCCCGGATACCGGCGCGGCTCGTCGACGACGCCATGGCCGTCGTCAGCGAACTGGTCACCAACGCCGTCGTGCACGCCGGCACGGACGTGGAGGTCGACTGGCTGCTGGAGGAGACCGGCGCGTTCGTGGTGGAGGTGGGCGACCGGCATCCCTCCCGCGCCCCGCGCGACCCGCTCGGCGGCGAGGCGCCGTACGACACCCCCGAGTGCGGGCGCGGCCTGCGCCTGGTCACCACGCTCGCCGAGTCCTGGGGCGTCACCTACCGCGCCGGCGCCAAGACCGTCTGGGCGCGGCTGCCCCCGGGCGGCGTCGAGGACCCGGACGCCCCCGCCCCGGACGCCCCCCTGGAGGTCGCGGAGGACCTGGCCCCGCAACCGCACCGCGCCCACGGCGACCGGGACTGGCTGGGCCGGGGCGCGCTGTCGTTCCTCGCCGAGGCCTCCGACCTGCTCGCCGGACAGCTCGACGAGAACCTGGTCACCGCCCTCGCCGGCCAGCTCATCGTGCCCCGGCTCGCCGACTGGTGCGCGGTGTGGCTGGAGGACGAGGCGACCCTGCGCGGCGGCGCCGCCGACGGCCCCGACCGGGTCTGGCACGCCAGCGAGAACCGCATCGAGGACCTGCGGTGCGCCCTGGAGAAGGAGCCGCCCTGCCCGCGCGAGGGGCTGCGCTCCGGTCCCGAGCCGTACCCGTGGCCCGGCCATGCGCTCGGACCGCAGGGCGCCGACGGCACGGCGCTGGCGTACCGGCTGATCGCGGGCGGCCGGCCGGTCGGCACGCTGGTCATCGGCCGCACAGGGCTCGCGCGCTTCCCCGACGAGGTCACCGGGCTCGTGGAGGACCTCGGCCGCCGCGTCGCCCTCGCGATCGGCGCCGCCCGCCAGTACGCCCGCCAAGCCACCATCAGCGCCGTCCTGCAGCGCGGCCTGCTGCCCGGCGCGGTCGCCCAGATCCCCGGCGTGAGCAGCGCGCTCGTCCACGAGCCGTGCGACAAGGGCGGCCCCAGCGGCGACTTCTACGACCTGTTCCCGGCCGGCGACGGCCGGTGGTGCTTCGCCGTCGGCGACGTCCAGGGCAAGGGGCCCGAGGCGGCGGTCGTGATCGGCCTCGCCCGCCCCTGGCTGCGCCTCCTCGCCCGCGAGGGCTACCGGGTCGCCGACGTCCTCGACCGCCTCAACCAGCTCCTCCTGGACGACGCCACCGAGGCCGCCGACGCCGCCGCCCGTGCCCTCGTCGCCGCCGGCGGCCGGCTGGCCACCGGGGACGGCCCGCAGACCCGCTTCCTGTCCCTGCTCTACGGCGAGCTGACCCCCTACGACGGCGGGGTCCGCTGCACCCTCGCCTCCGCCGGCCACCCGCTCCCGCTCGTCCTGAGTCCCGACGGCACCGTGCGCACCGCCGCCGGCCCGCAGACGCTGCTCGGCGTGGTCGAGGACGAGACGTACACCAGCGAGACCCTCGATCTGCGGCCCGGCGACAGCCTGCTGTGCGTCACCGACGGGGTGACCGAGCGGCGCTCGGGCTCGCGCCAGTTCGACGACGGCGACGGCCTCGCCCGCGCCCTGTCCGGCTGCGCCGGGCTCAGCGCCGAGCTGATCGCGGAAAGGATCCGCCGCCTGGTGGACGACTTCGGCGGGGGCCCGCTCGAGGACGACCTCGCCCTGCTGGTGCTCCAGGCGGAGTGACCGCCGCCGTACGGGACAATGGAGTACATGCCTTCCGCACTCCCCGACGGCGAGCCCGTCCCCGCCGACGGCGCGCTGCCCGCGCGGGCGCTCGCCGGGGCGGCCGACCGCCCGCTCGGCTTCTACTTGCACGTCCCGTACTGCGCGACCCGCTGCGGCTACTGCGACTTCAACACGTACACCGCCACCGAGCTGCGCGGCACGGGAGGCGTGCTGGCGTCCCGCGACAACTACGCGGACACCCTGACGGAAGAGATCCGGCTCGCCCGGAAGGTGCTCGGCGACGACCCGCGCCAGGTCCGCACGGTGTTCGTCGGCGGCGGTACGCCCACGCTGCTGGCCGCGGACGACCTCGTACGGATGCTGGGGGCCATCCGCGACGAGTTCGGCCTGGCGCCGGACGCGGAGATCACGACGGAGGCGAACCCGGAGTCGGTCGATCCGGCGTACCTGACCACGCTCCGGGATGGCGGCTTCAACCGGATCTCCTTCGGCATGCAGAGCGCGAGGCAGCACGTACTGCGCGTGCTCGACCGGACGCACACGCCGGGCCGCCCCGAGGCCTGCGTCGCGGAGGCCCGGGCGGCGGGCTTCGAGCACGTCAACCTCGACCTGATCTACGGCACCCCCGGCGAGAGCGACGACGACTGGCGGGCCTCGCTGGACGCGGCGATCGGGGCCGGACCGGACCACATCAGCGCGTACGCGCTCATCGTGGAGGAGGGCACGCAGCTGGCCCGCCGGATCCGCCGGGGCGAGGTCCCGATGACGGACGACGACGTGCACGCGGACCGGTACCTGATCGCGGAGGAGACCCTGAGCAAGGCGGGCTTCGACTGGTACGAGGTCTCCAACTGGGCCACCTCGGAGGCGGGCCGCTGCCTGCACAACGAGTTGTACTGGCGCGGCGCCGACTGGTGGGGCGCGGGTCCCGGGGCGCACTCGCACGTGGGCGGGGTGCGCTGGTGGAACGTCAAGCATCCGGGGGCGTACGCGGCGGCGCTCGCCTCCGGCCGCTCCCCGGGGGCGGGTCGGGAGCTGCTGTCCGACGAGGACCGGCGCGTGGAGCGGATCCTGCTGGAGCTGCGGCTGCGGGAAGGGGTGCCGCTGTCCTTGCTGAAGGCGGAGGGGCTCGCGGCGTCCCGGCGCGCGCTGGCGGAGGGGCTCCTCCAGGAAGGGCCGTACGAGGAGGGGCGGGCCGTGCTGACGCTGCGGGGGCGGTTGCTGGCGGACGCGGTGGTGCGGGATCTGGTGGACTGATCACCCTGGCGAGTGAATCCCCCCGGAACGCCGGTTCGGTCCCTAACCTGGTTCGTAGGCTGCCGCCAAAAGGACGCGGCGGATGTGGAGGCCACGGAGATGACCGCTGTGGACGAGCGCGGGATTGCCAAGTTCTTCGAGGAGTTCGAACCTCCCGAGGGCATCAAGGCCGAACTTCTCCGGGGGGAAATCGTGATGATGGCCACGTCTGATCTGGTGCACAACCGGATCGTGGCGGACGTGGTGGACCAGATCCCGCGTAAGCGTTGGGAACGGCTTCAGGTGACGGACGTGGACATCACCGATGAGACCAGCGAGCCCATTCCGGATCTAGTGGTGGTGGAACGTGGTGTTGCGCCGGACTCAGGCCGTCTGCTGCCGTCTCAGTTGGTCACGATGGTGGTCGAGGTGGTCTCCAAGGCCAGCGTCCAGCGGGACTACGAAGTCAAGCGGTCCATCTACGCCGCCGGCGAGGTGCCTGCCTACCTCATCCTGGACCCGATCATGGCGCAGTGCGTCCTGCTGACGAGGCCCGTCGGGAAGGGGGAGCACGCCGACTACCAGAGGCAGCAGATCACCAAGTTCGGGACGCCGCTGCCGCTGGAGGATCTGGAGCTCGAACTGGACACCAGCGAGTTCGGCACCTACCCCGACGTCAGGCCCCACCGCTACCCGTGACGAAGTCGATCAGCTCCTCCACCCGCCCCAGCAGCTCCGGCTCCAGGTCCTTGTAGGACCCCACCCGCTTCAGGATCGCCTGCCACACCGCGCCGGTGTTCTCCGACGGCCAGCCCAGCGCCCGGCACACCCCCGTCTTCCAGTCCTGCCCCTTCGGCACCGTCGGCCACGCCTCGATCCCCAGCGACGACGGCTTCACGGCCTCCCAGATGTCGATGTACGGGTGGCCGACCACCAGCGCGTGTTCACTCGTCACCGACTCCGCGATCCGCCACTCCTTCGTGCCCGGCACCAAGTGGTCCACCAGGACACCCAGGCGGGCGTCCGGGCCCGGGGCGAAGGACGACACGATCGACGGCAGGTCGTTCACACCCTCCAGGTACTCCACGACCACGCCCTCGATGCGCAGGTCGTCGCCCCACACCTTCTCGACCAGCTCGGCGTCGTGCCGGCCCTCGACGTAGATACGGCCGGCGCGGGCCACGCGGGCGCGGGCGCCGGGGACGGCGACCGAACCGGAGGCCGTACGGGTGGGCCGTACCGGAGCCGGGGCCGAGGACGGCCGTACGAGCGTCACCACACGCCCCTCCAGCAGAAAGCCCCGCGGCTCCAGCGGGAACACCCGGTGCTTGCCGAAGCGGTCCTCCAGCGTCACCGTGCCCGCCTCGCAGCGGATCACCGCCCCGCAGAACCCGGTGCCGGGCTCCTCCACCACCAGGCCCGGCTCCGCCGGTACCTCCGGCACCGGCTGCTGCTTCTTCCACGGAGGGGTCAGGTCGGCGGAGTACTGGCGCATTCGAGTGACGATAGGAGAAGCCGCGGACCCGCGCTCACGACACGCCGAAACGCGCCGCCAGCTCCTCGCGTTGCCGGCGTACGAACGCCGCGTCCACCACCGCTCCGTGACCGGGCACGTACAGCGCGTCCTCGCCGCCCAGGGACAGGAGCCGGTCCAGGGCGTCCGGCCAGCGGGACGGGATCGCGTCCGGGCCAGCCTGGGGCTCGTCGGACTCCTCGACCAGGTCGCCGCAGAAGACGACCTCCGGTGAACCGGGGATCAGTACGGCCAGATCGTGCGCCGTGTGACCCGGCCCCACGTTCGCCAGCAGGACCTGCCGGCCGCCCCCGAGGTCCAGCGTCCACTCGCCGGAGACCGGATGCCGGGGCGACACCAGCGCGTCCACCGCCGCGTCGGCGTCGGCGACCGGCAGTCCGTTGCGCACGGCGTCCAGGCGCAGCTCCTCGCGCTCGTGGGCGAACACCGCGTCGACGCCCACCGCCCCGTACACCTCCGCCCCCGCGAAGGCCGCCGCCCCGAGGACGTGGTCGAAGTGGGGATGGGTCAGCGCGAGATGGGTCACACGGCCGCCGGCCAGTTCCTCGGCCTGTGTCCGCAGCCGCGCGCCCTCGGCCAGGCCGGAGCCGGCGTCCACCATCAGCGCCGTTCCCTCCCCGAGGACCAGCCCGGCCGTGCAGTCCCAGCCGGGCAGCCGGCACCGGCCGACCCCCGCGGCCAGCCGTTCCCACCCCAGCTCTTCCCAAGTCACCGTCATACCGTGACGCTAGCCGCATGAGCCGCCGGCGCCGCACCGACCTTGCCCCGGGTGTACCCGACAGCCGTACACTGGGCCGGGGAACGCTGGCACTCGCATGCGAAGAGTGCCAGGCGGACGAACCGCAGGACCGAGTGGAACCGAGGGGACGACGTGCTGGAGGTGCGCGCGGGTGCTGAGTGAACGCAGGCTGCAGGTACTGCGCGCCATCGTCCAGGACTACGTCGGCACCGAGGAGCCGGTCGGGTCGAAGGCCCTGACCGAGCGGCACAGCCTCGGCGTGTCCCCGGCGACGGTCCGTAACGACATGGCGGCCCTGGAGGACGAGGGGTACATCGCGCAGCCGCACACCAGCGCGGGGCGCATCCCCACCGACAAGGGCTACCGGCTGTTCGTGGACAAGCTGGCGGGCGTCAAGCCGATGACCGCGCCCGAGCGGCGGGCGATCCAGAACTTCCTGGAGGGCGCCGTCGACCTCGACGACGTCGTGGCGCGGACGGTACGGCTGCTCGCGCAGCTCACCCGGCAGGTCGCCGTCGTGCAGTACCCGTCCCTGACCCGGTCCACCGTGCGGCACGTGGAGCTGCTCTCGCTCGCCCCCGCGCGGGTGATGCTCGTGCTGATCACGGACACCGGACGGGTCGAGCAGCGGATGGTCGACTGCCCGGCGCCCTTCGGCGAGACCTCCCTCGCCGATCTGCGCGCGCGGCTGAACAGCCGGGTCGCGGGCCGCCGGTTCACGGATGTGCCGACGCTGGTCGAGGACCTGCCGGAGGCCTTCGACCCCGAGGACCGCGGTACGGTCTCGACGGTGCTCTCCACTCTTCTGGAGACACTCGTCGAGGAGAACGAGGAGCGGCTGATGATCGGCGGTACCGCCAATCTCACCCGCTTCGGACATGACTTCCCCCTCACGATCCGGCCCGTCCTGGAGGCCCTGGAGGAGCAGGTCGTGCTCCTCAAGCTCCTCGGCGAGGCGAAGGATCCGGGCGTGACGGTGCGTATCGGGCACGAGAACGCCCACGAGGGACTCAACTCCACCTCCGTGGTGTCGGTCGGCTACGGTTCGGGCGGCGAGGCGGTTGCCAAGCTCGGCGTGGTCGGACCGACCCGCATGGACTATCCGGGAACGATGGGAGCGGTACGCGCAGTGGCACGGTACGTCGGACAGATCCTGGCGGAGTCGTAAGTGGCCACGGACTATTACGCCGTTCTCGGCGTGCGCCGCGACGCGTCGCAGGATGAGATCAAGAAGGCGTTCCGCCGGCTCGCGCGCGAGCTGCACCCGGACGTCAACCCCGATCCGAAGACGCAGGAGCGGTTCAAGGAGATCAACGCCGCTTACGAGGTGCTGTCGGACCCGCAGAAGAAGCAGGTCTACGACCTCGGCGGCGACCCGCTATCGCAGTCCGGCGGCGCCGGCGCGGGCGGCTTCGGCGCCGGTGGCTTCGGCAACTTCTCCGACATCATGGACGCGTTCTTCGGCACGGCGTCGCAGCGCGGCCCGCGCTCGCGCACCCGGCGCGGCCAGGACGCGATGATCCGGATCGAGGTCGAGCTGCACGAGGCGGCCTTCGGGACGACCAAGGACATCCAGGTCGACACCGCGGTCGTCTGCAACACCTGCAACGGTGAGGGCGCTGCGCCCGGTACGACCGCTCAGACGTGTGACATGTGCCGGGGCCGCGGTGAGGTCTCGCAGGTCACCCGGTCCTTCCTGGGCCAGGTCATGACCTCCCGGCCGTGCCCGCAGTGCCAGGGCTTCGGCACGGTCGTGCCGACCCCGTGCCCGGAGTGCGCAGGCGACGGCCGCGTCCGCTCCCGCCGCACGCTCACCGTCAAGATCCCGGCCGGCGTCGACAACGGCACGCGGATCCAGCTCGCCGGTGAGGGCGAGGTCGGGCCGGGCGGCGGTCCGGCCGGTGACCTGTACGTCGAGATCCACGAGCTGCCGCACCAGACCTTCCAGCGCCGCGGCGACGACCTGCACTGCACGGTCACCATCCCGATGACCGCGGCGGCGCTCGGCACCAAGGTGCCGCTGGAGACGCTGGACGGCATGGAGGAGGTCGACATCCGGCCCGGCACCCAGTCCGGCCAGTCGATCCCGCTGCACAACCGGGGCGTCACGCATCTGCGCGGCGGCGGCCGGGGTGACCTGATCGTGCACGTCGAGGTGCAGACCCCGACCAAGCTGGACCCGGACCAGGAGCGCCTGCTGCGCGAGCTGGCCAAGCTGCGCGGCGAGGAACGGCCCCAGGGGCAGTTCCAGCCAGGACAGCAGGGGTTGTTCTCACGGCTGAAGGATGCGTTCAACGGGCGCTGAACCGTCGCCGGTGGAGGTGTGACGGGGTGCTTCGGCACCCCGTATGCCATTGGTTTATGCCATCGGTCGCCCGGATTCGGACTTGTTCAAAGGACGTGACAACATGCGGTCATGTCCTCCGCGCTGACCGATCTCTTCCCCCAGCCGATCGTGCAGGCCCCCATGGCGGGCGGTGTCTCCGTCCCGCAGCTCGCCGCCGCCGTCTCCGAGGCCGGTGGCCTCGGGTTTCTCGCCGCCGGGTACAAGACCGCCGATGGCATGTACCAGGACATCAAGCAACTGCGCGGGCTGACGAACCGCCCCTTCGGTGTGAACGTGTTCATGCCCCAGTCCGAGTACCCCGGTGCGAGCACCGGCTCCACCGGAGCGGCCAACGCCGCGCCCCCTTCCGGCGCCGTCGAGGTCTACGCCCATCAGTTGGCCGGCGAGGCCGCCTGGTACGAGACCGAGCTGGGCGACCCGGACAGCGGCCGGGACGACGGCTACGACGCCAAGCTCGCCGTACTCCTCGACAACCCGGTGCCGGTGGTCTCCTTCCACTTCGGAGTGCCGAGCCGGGAGGTGTTCGACGGCCTGCGCCGCGTCGGCACCTTCACCCTGGTCACCGCCACCACCGCCGAGGAGGCCCGCGCTGTCGAGCGGGCCGGGGCGGACGCGGTGATCGCGCAGGGCGTGGAGGCGGGCGGCCACCAGGGCACCCATCGGGACCTCCCCGAGAACGACGGCGCCGGGATCGGGCTGCTCTCGCTGGTCACGCAGATCCGCGAGGCCGTGAGCATCCCGGTCGTCGCCGCCGGCGGCATCATGCGCGGCAGCCAGATCGCCGCCGTCCTCGCGGCCGGCGCGAGCGCGGCCCAGCTGGGCACCGCCTTCCTCGCCACCCCCGAGTCCGGCGCCCAGGCCGTGCACAAGCAGGCGCTGACCAACCCCCTGTTCGCGCGCACCGAGTTGACCCGGGCCTTCTCCGGCCGCCCGGCGCGCGCCCTGGTCAACCGCTTCCTGCGCGAGCACGGCCCGTACGCCCCCGCCGCCTACCCGGAGATCCACCACCTCACCTCGCCGCTGCGCAAGGCCGCCGCCAAGGCCGGGGACGCGCAGGGCATGGCGCTGTGGGCGGGGCAGGGGCACCGGCTGGCCCGCGAGCTGCCCGCCGGGGAGCTGGTGGAGGTGCTGGCCGCCGAACTCGACGCGGCCCGGACAGCGTTGTCGGCCAAGGGGGGACTGCGATGACCGCGCCGGTGTTCGTCGTGGACTCGCTGGAGGGTGTGGGCCCCGGTTCGGTCGTCGATGTCGACGGCCCCGAGGGGCGGCACGCGGTCTCGGTACGGCGGCTGCAGCCCGGCGAGAACGTGGTGCTGACGGACGGCAAGGGGCGGGGCGCGGCCGGGGTCGTCGTCAGCGTGTCGGGCAAGGACCACATGGTGGTCGAGCCCTTCGAGTTCCCGGTGGAGCCGGAGCCGAGCCCCCGGATCACCGTGGTCCAGGCCCTCCCGAAGGGCGACCGGGGCGAACTCGCCGTGGAGACGATGACGGAGACCGGGGTCGACGCGATCGTGCCCTGGCAGGCCGCCCGGTGCATCACCCAGTGGAAGGGCGACCGGGGTCAGAAGGCGCTGGCCAAGTGGCGGGCCACCGCGCGTGAGGCAGGCAAGCAGTCCCGTCGGCTGCGCTTCCCGGAGGTCGCGGACGCGGCAAGCACCAAGCAGGTTGCCGCACTTCTGGCCAAGGCCGACTTCGCCGCCGTGCTCCACTCCGACTTCGAGCACACGAGTGAGCGGCTGGCGACCGCCGAACTGCCCACCGAGGGCGAGATTGTGCTGGTCGTCGGCCCCGAAGGGGGCGTCGCACGCGACGAGTTGGCGCTCTTTCAGGAGGCGGGTGCGAAGGCGTACGTCCTCGGTCCTACCGTGTTGCGTACATCAACCGCGGGCACCGCCGCCGTGGCCCTGCTGCTGGGCCGCACCGGCCGCTGGTCCTGACACCTGGGGGACACCGTGGAACGCGCCCAAGTCCGGCTCCTGGTCACCGACTTCGCCGCCTGCTACCGCTTCTACGCCGACGTTCTCGGCTTGAAGCCGCAGTCCGGGGCGACCGAGGGGCCGTACGAGAAGTTCAGCCCGCACGCCGGCTCTGCCGGGATCGCGTTGCAGGACCGGGCGATGATGGCCGAGGTGCTGGCGGAGCTGGGGGACACGGCCACCGGTCACCGCTCCCTGGTCGTCCTGCGCGTGGACGACCTGGACGCCTACTGCGCCGAGATCACCTCCCGCGGCGCCACCCTCCTCCACGGCCCGGCCCCCATGACCGACCGCATGCGAGTCGCCCACCTCAAGGACCCGGAGGGCAACCTGGTCGAACTCCAGGAGTGGCTGCTGCTGCGCGGCTGACGGCGACCGCGGGCAGCAAGGCCCACCCGTCCACGTCACCGGAGGCCCGGCGCCGCCGGATTACCTCCTCCGCGAAGGCTCGTACGACGCCGGGCTCGTGGAGATTGACGGTGTGACCGCGGCCATCGCCGACCAGGCCGGAGTGCCCGTAGGCGCCACCGGTACCCGGGAACACGATCCGGGTGCGGGGCCCGGCCCGGTACAGCGTCAGCACCTCCGCGCAGGGGCCGTCGTCCCGATGCCGGTGCCGCACGGTCCACCGGCAAACGGTTCCGTCCGGCAGGACGAGCCGCCTGAGCCTGCGTTCACTGCGCACCCGGCCAGATTACGAGACCCGCTCCCCGAACGGGTGAGTGGCCGTATGTGGCCTTCCGTGCCGTTCGTGCCGGTGGCACTCTGCCCTGCATGCGGGCATTGAGGCGGATTCGGTACGGGAGACGCGGGACGAGGGCGGTGGCCGTGGCCGGGCTCGTCGTGGTGGCCGGCGCGGTCATGGTGGCGTGTCAGCCGGACGACCTCAGTGTCGCGTCCGTCGCCTACACCACCGACACCACCGCGACGGCCAGGCTCAAGCAGCAGCACATCGACGTCAGTTGGCTCACCTGCACCGGCGACTACGGCAACGGCGGCAAGACGGCGCACGGGACGACGCCCTCGCCGTCCGCGACCACCGTCGTCTCCGTCGACTGCCAGGGTGAGACCAAGAACGGGCGGAAGATCAGGGTCACCGGGAAGGTGACCAAGGCCGTCGACGGCGCCTGTGTGCGGGGGGATCTGACCGCCAAGGTCGGGGGCAGACAGGTGTTCCACGTCAGCGGGCTCGGCGACTGTGCCGCCACGTCCGGACCGACGTACCGGCCGCCCACCTACCGGCCGGGCGGCGGGAGGCCGACCGTGACCGTCACCGTCACCCGCACCATCTGGTGCAAGGGCGACCCCACCTGCTGGCCCGTCGAGGGGAAGTGATCGGAATACCCGGCGAGGCACAGCCGTCGCTGCGTACAGTGACGGGGTGACTCAGGGTGCCGCCTATCTCCGATTTCCTCATGTACACGGCGACTTGGTGACCTTCGTCGCCGAGGACGACGTATGGCTCGCGCCCCTCGACGGCGGCAGGGCCTGGCGGGTCAGCGCCGACAACATGCCGGTGACCAAGCCCCGGATATCACCCGACGGACGTTTCCTCGCCTGGAGCTCCACCCGGGACGGCGCGCCCGAGGTGCATGTCGCCCCCGTCGACGGCGGCCCCGCCGACCGGCTGACCCACTGGGGCAACCGCCGTACCGAGGTGCTCGGCTGGACCGCCGACGGGCGGGTGCTCGCGCTCGGCGCACACGGCCGGCACAGCTTCCGGCACAGCTGGGCGCATGCCGTCCCGCTGGACGGCGGACCGGCCGAGACCCTGCCGTACGGCCCGGTCGGCGATGTGGCCCTCGGCCCGGCCACCGTGCTGCTGTCCGCGCCGATGGGCCGCGAGGCCGCCCACTGGAAGCGCTACCGGGGCGGTACGGCGGGCAAGCTGTGGATCGACGGCGCGGGGGACGGGGAGTTCGTCCGGCTGCACGAGGATGTCGACGGGAACATCGAGTGCCCGGTGTGGGTGGGGGAAAGGATCGCCTTCCTGTCCGACCACGAGGGCACCGGCGCGCTCTACTCCTCCCTCGCCGACGGCTCCGACCTGCGGCGCCACACCCCTCTCGACGGCTTCTACGCCCGGCACGCCTCCGGCGACGGCACCCGGGTCGTCTACAGCAGCGCCGGTGAACTGTGGCTGCTGGACGACCTGGAGGGCGCCGAGCCGCGCCGGCTCGACGTGCGCCTCGGCGGGCCCCGGATCGATCTGCGCCCCCGCCCGGTGAACGCCGCCCGCTGGTTCGGCGAGGCGGCCCCGGACCACACCGCGCGGGGCAGCGCCGTGTGCGTGCGCGGCGGGATCCACTGGGTCACCCACCGCTCCGGGCCCGCCCGCGCCCTCGCCGCCACCTCCGGGGTCCGCGCCCGGATGCCGCGCGCCTTCCGCGCCGAGGGCGAGGAGTGGGTGGTGTGGGTTACGGACGCGGAGGGCGACGACGCCCTGGAGTTCGCCCCGGCGACCGGCACCGTGCCCGGCGCGCCCCCGCGCCGGCTCGCCGCCGGACAACTCGGCCGGGTCCTGGAACTGGCCATGGCCCCCGACGGCAGCCGGGCCGCCGTGGCCGCGCACGACGGCCGGCTGCTGCTCGTCGAGCGCGAGACCGGAGAGGTCCGCGAGGTCGACAGCAGCGACGACGGCGAGGTCTCCGGCCTCGCCTTCTCCCCCGACTCCGCGTGGCTGGCCTGGGCCCACCCCGGCCCCCGCCCGCTCTCCCAGCTGCGCATCGCCCACACCACCGACCTCTCGGTCACCGAGGCGACCCCGCTCCGCTTCCAGGACTACGCCCCCGCCTTCACCCTCGACGGCAAACACCTCGCCTTCCTCTCCAACCGCGCCTTCGACCCCGTCTACGACGAGCACGTCTTCGACCTCGCCTTCGTGGTCGGGGCCCGACCGCACCTGATCACCCTCGCCGCCACCACCCCCTCGCCCTTCGGCCCGCAGCGCCACGGCCGCCCCTTCGAGACCCCGGACAAGGACGAGACCCCCGACAGCGAGGGCACCCCCGCCACCCGCATCGACCTCGAAGGCCTCGCCGACCGGATCGTCCCCTTCCCGGTCGAGGCCGGCCGCTACTCCACCCTGCGCGCCGCCAAGGACGGCGTGCTCTGGCTGCGCCACCCCGTGCAGGGCGTCCTCGGCACCGCCCGCGCCCACCCCGAGGACCCCGACCCGCACACCGAGCTGCAGCGCTACGACCTCGCCCAGCGGCGCCTGGAGCACCTGGCCTCCGACGCCGACCACTTCGAGGTCAGCGGCGACGGCAAACGTGTGCTGCTGTGGACCGACGACCGGCTCCGGGTGGTCCCCAGCGACCGCCGTACCGGCACCGACGACGACGGCGACACCAGCGTCACCGTCGACCTGGCCCGTGTCCGGCAGACCCTCGACCCGGCCGCCGAGTGGCGGCAGATGTACGACGAGACCGGCCGGCTGATGCGCGACCACTTCTGGCGGCCCGACCTCGGTGGCGTCGACTGGACCGGCGTCCTCGCCCGCTACCGCCCCTTGCTGGCCCGCCTCGCCACCCACAGCGACCTCGTCGACCTGCTGTGGGAGCTGCACGGCGAACTCGGCACCTCGCACGCCTACGTCATCCCCTCCGGCGGCCGGGGCGGCGGCCCCCGGCACGGACTGCTCGGCGCCGACATCTCCCGCCACCCGGACGGCAGTTGGCGCATCGACCGGATCCTCCCCTCGGAGACCTCCGACCCGGACGCCCGCTCCCCGCTCGCCGCGCCCGGCGTCGCCGTCCGCCCCGGAGACGCGATCATCGCGGTCGCCGGCCACTCGGTCGACCCGGTGACGGGCCCCGGCCCGCTCCTCGTCGGCACCGCGGGCCACCCGGTGGAGCTGACCGTCTCCCCGGCGGGCGGCGGCGAACCCCGGCACACGGTTGTCATCCCGATCGCCGACGAGGAACCCCTGCGCTACCACGCCTGGGTCGCCGACCGCCGCGCCCACGTGCACGCCGCCTCCGACGGCCGCCTCGGCTACCTCCACGTCCCCGACATGCAGGCACCCGGCTGGGCCCAGATCCACCGGGATCTGCGCGTGGAGGTGGGCCGCGAAGGGCTCGTGGTCGACGTCCGCGAGAACCGCGGCGGCCACACCTCCCAGCTGGTCGTGGAGAAACTGGCCCGCCGCATCATCGGCTGGGACCTCCCGCGCGGCATGCGCCCCACCAGCTATCCCCTCGACGCCCCGCGCGGCCCGGTCGTCGCCGTCGCCAACGAGTTCTCCGGCTCCGACGGCGACATCGTCAACGCGGCGATCAAGGCCCTCGGCATCGGCCCGGTCGTCGGCACCCGCACCTGGGGCGGCGTCATCGGCATCGACAGCCGCTACCACCTGGTCGACGGCACCCTGATCACCCAGCCGAAGTACGCGATGTGGCTGGAGGGGGTGGGGTGGGACGTGGAGAACCATGGCGTGGACCCGGACGTGGAGGTCGTACAGCGGCCGCAGGACTGGGCGGAGGGCCGTGACACCCAGCTCGACGAGGCGATCCGGCTCGCGCTGGCGGCGCTGGAGGAACGGCCCGCGAAAACTCCGCCGGGAATGCCGGCCTGATACGACTACGATGCACCGGTATTGATCACCAGCGTGAGGAGGCACACGCATGGCCGGAGCACCGCAGGACGACTGCCTGTTTTGCAAGATCGTCGCGGGCACCATCCCGGCGACGATCGTCCGCGAGACGGACACCACCGTCGCCTTCCGGGACATAAACCCCCAGGCCCCCACCCACATCCTGGTGATCCCCAAGGCCCACTACAAGAACGCCGCCGTCCTCGGCGCCGAGGCACCGCGACTCGCCGCCGACGTCCTCGCCGAGACCCAGGCCGTGGCCGACGAGGAGAAGCTCGACAGCTACCGCGTCGTCTTCAACACCGGCTCCGGCGCCGGCCAGACCGTCTGGCACGCCCACGCGCACGTCCTCGGCGGCCGTGGCCTGCAGTGGCCGCCCGGGTAACCAGCCGTGTCCGTACGTGAATTGGTGACCCTCGGCACCGCCAGCCAGGTCCCCACCCGGCACCGCAACCACAACGGCTATCTGCTGCGGTGGGACGGCGAGGGCATCCTGTTCGACCCCGGCGAGGGCACGCAGCGCCAGATGGTGCGCGCCGGGGTCGCCGCCCACGACCTGAACCGGATCTGCGTCACCCACTTCCACGGCGACCACTCCCTCGGCCTCGCCGGTGTCATCCAGCGGATCAACCTCGACCAGGTGCCGCACGAGGTCACCGCGCACTATCCGCGCTCCGGGCAGCGCTTTTTCGACCGCCTGCGGTACGCCACGGCCTACCGGGAGACGGTCGGCATCACCGAGGCGCCGGTCGCCGCCGACGGCATCCTCGCGGTGACCCCGTCGTACACCCTGGAGGCCCGCAGGCTGTCCCACCCGGTCGAGTCCTACGGCTACCGGCTGATCGAGCCCGACGGCCGCCGTATGCTGCCCGACCGGCTCGCCGCGCACGGGATCAAGGGCCCGGACGTCGGCCGGCTGCAGCGCGAGGGCCGGCTGGGGGAGGTCACGCTGGAGGACGTCAGCGAGGTGCGGCGCGGGCAGCGGTTCGCGTTCGTCATGGACACCCGGCTGTGCGACGGCGTGCACGCGCTCGCGGAGGGCTGCGACCTGCTCGTCATCGAGTCGACCTTCCTGGACGAGGACATCGAACTGGCCGTGGAGCACGGTCACCTGACCGCCGGGCAGGCCGCCGCCGTCGCCCGGCAGGCGGGGGTACGGCACCTCGTCCTCACCCACTTCAGCCAGCGCTACACGGAACCGGAGGAGTTCGAGCGGCAGGCGCGGGCGGCCGGTTTCGAGGGCGAGCTGACCGTGGCGCACGACCTGCAGCGGGTGGCGGTTCCGAAACGGCGGTAGAAGATCCGTACGATGCTTTGATGCCCCTCCCGAAAGCAGAACTGCACCTCCACATCGAAGGCACCCTGGAGCCGGAGCTGGCCTTCGAGCTGGCCGCCCGCAACGGCGTGACCCTGCCGTACGCGGACACGGACGAGCTTCGCAAGGCCTACCAGTTCGAGGACCTCCAGTCCTTTCTGAACCTGTACTACGAGCTGATGGCCGTCCTGCGCACCGAGCAGGACTTCGCCGACCTGGCCGACGCCTATCTGGCCCGCGCCGCCGCGCAGGGCGTGCGGCACGCGGAGATCTTCTTCGACCCGCAGGCCCACCTCGCGCGGGGCGTACCCATGGGCACGGTCGTGGAGGGGCTGTGGCGGGCGCTGGGCCGCTCTGAGCAGAACCACGGCGTCTCCACCAGGCTCATCATGTGCTTCCTGCGCGACCTGTCCGCCGACTCGGCCCTGCTGACCCTGGAGATGGCCGAGCCGTACCTGGACCGGATCACCGGTGTCGGCCTGGACTCCGCCGAGGTCGGGCATCCGCCGGTGAAGTTCCGGGAGGTGTACGAGGCCGCCGCCGCGCTCGGGCTGCGCCGCGTCGCGCACGCCGGTGAGGAGGGGCCGCCGGAGTACATCACCGAGGCCCTGGACGTGCTCGGTGTCGAGCGCGTCGACCACGGGCTGCGCTGCATGGAGGACCCGGCGCTGGTCCAGCGGCTGGTGCGGGAGCGGATCCCGCTCACCCTGTGCCCGCTGTCCAACGTCCGCCTGCGCACGGTCGACACGCTGGCCGGCCACCCGCTGCCGGCCATGCTCGACGCCGGCCTGCTGTGCACGGTCAACTCCGACGACCCGGCGTACTTCGGCGGATACGCCGGCGACAACTTCGCGGCCGTCCACCAGACCCTGGGCCTGACCGAGGGCCGGCTGCGCGAGCTGGCCCGCAACTCCTTCCTCGCCTCCTTCCTGGAGGACGACGAGGAGCGGCGGGCCCGCTACATCGCCGAGGTCGACGCGTACGAGTTCGGCGACGCCGTGTCGTAGGCGCTCCGGGCGGGCACGGCGGGCGACTCCACCGGCACTTCCACCACCGGCAGGGGCCGCCTGCCCGCCCGCAGCGCCACCGCCGTCATCGGTACGGCGATCAGCAGCAGCCCGGCGCCGAGCACCTTGCCCATCACCGGGAAGCCCGCTCCTGCCGCCAGCGCACTCCCGGCCAGCGGTCCCGCCGCCGTCCCCAGTGACGCCGCCGAGCCGACCAGGACCGCCCAGCGGCCCCGCGGGTCGAGGGAGGCGGCGAGGCCGATGACGTACGACAGGACGACGGGGTAGACCAGGTTCCAGGAGATCTCGCCCGCCGCGAAGGCCGTGAGGTCGGTCGCGGACGCGCTGAGCGCGATGCAGCCCGCGATCAGTGCCGTACCGGCGCCGACGGGTACCGCCCGGCCCAGCCGGGGGCCGAGCGCCCCCGCGCCGAGGACCCCGACGAGTCCGGCGCCGAGCGCGATCGCGAACACCGCGCCGACGGTGACCTCGCTGAGGTGGGCCTGGTCGAGCCCGATCCGGCCGCTGACGCCCCAGAGGGAGTTCTGGGCGAGGGACCAGCAGGGCATGGCGGCGGCCAGCAGCAGCCCGGCGCGGGGGCGGGGGAGCCGGCCGTACCCGGCGGTCCCACGGGCCGGTGCGGTACGACCGGGCAGGCGGCCGGTGAGCGGGAGGACCGCGAGCGCGGTGAGCGCGATGGCCGCGAGGGGCAGACCATGGCCGGGGCCGAGGTGGGGGATCGTCAGATACAGGGCGCCGGCGAGGGCGGAGACGCCGAGCAGGCCGAGCGTGGTGACCCGGTGCGGATCGCTCCCCCACGCTCGAACGTCCTCGCGCGGCGGGACCCCCATCGCGGCGATGCCGCTCGCGGCGACCGCCGTGACCGTGCCGGAGCCGAAGCCGCCGACGACCGCGCCCGCGACCACGGCCGGTACGAAGGCCGTGAGGGCGGCTCCGCCGTAGCCGAGGACGGCGAGCGCGAGGCCGAGCCGGGCGAGCGTGCGGGGGCCGATCCGGTCGACCCGGGAGGCCAGCAGGAAGCCCGCCGCCGCCGAACTCAGCAGCAGCGCACTGCCGATCGCCCCGGCCTGGGTGGGGTTGAGCGGAAGCGCGGAATCGAGCCGGCCGACGATGGTCGGCAGCAGATAGGGCGCGAGATACCCGGCCGTGAAAAGGGCGACGAGGGGCCAGGGCATGGAGCGGGGGGCGGGCACGGGCGTTCCAGGGCAGGCGAAAGGAGGGGCGTGCAGGGGGGAGGAGGGCGACGCCTGTCGACGGACAGGAACATCCGAGGAAGTTGTACCAAGCACGCGGTTTCCGGAAGAAGGGCCGGGGGTGCGATCTGCGTCACTTTTCGGTTTGTGCGGTAGGCGTCAGGGTAAGAGGCGCTAAGCTGCGTTCGCATATGTAGACGCTATTCATAAGGGGAGATGATCCGGGTGGGCGGCGATCCGAGTCCCGAGGGTGTGGCGCGGCGACTGCGAGAGGGGATGGCGCGCGGGGTGCTGTCCTTCCCGCTCACCGCGTTCCACGACGACGGCTCCCTCGATCCCGGTGGCTTCCGCGCCCATGTCGCCGACCGGCTCGCCGCCGGGCCCGGCGCCGTCTTCCCGGCCTGCGGCACGGGGGAGTTCTTCTCGCTGGACGAGGAGGAGTACCGGACCGTCGTCGCCACCGCCGTCGAGGAAGCGGCAGGAAGGGTTCCGGTCGTGGCCGGGACCGGGTACGGCTGGGCGCAGGCCGCCCGGTTCGCACGGATCGCCGAGGAGGCCGGCGCCGACGCCCTGCTCGTGCTGCCGCACTACCTGGTCGACGCCCCGCAGCACGGCCTCGCCGCCCAGCTGGAGCGGCTCGCCGAACGCACCCGGCTGCCGCTGATCGCCTACCAGCGCGGCCAAGTCGCCTATACGGCCGACTCCTTGCGGCGCATCGCGCGCATCCCGAACGTCATCGGCCTCAAGGACGGTCGCAGCGACCTAGACCGGCTCCAGCGCCTCACCCTCGCCGCCCCCGACGGCTTCCTCTTCTTCAACGGCGCCGCCACCGCCGAGATCCAGGCCCGCGCCTACGCCACCGTCGGCGTCCCCGCCTACTCCTCCGCCGTGCACGCCTTCGCCCCGGAGATCGCCGGCGCCTTCTTCGCGGCCCTGCGGGACGCCGACCACGGGACCGCCGACAAGCTGCTGCGGGACTTCTACGTGCCGTTCGTCGAACTCCGCGACCGCGCCCCCGGATACGCCGTGTCCCTCGTGAAGGCGGCGGCACGGCTGCGCGGACAGCGCGTCGGACCCGTGCGCGCCCCGCTCACCGACCCCGCGCCCGCCGACCTCACCGACCTCAAGGCCCTGCTCACCGCCGGACTCGACCTCGTAGGAGCCTCCCTGTGACCCGTGACCTGACCATCGCCGAGGTGCGGCTGACGCCGATCCTGGTCGCCGACCCGCCGCTGCTCAACACCCAGGGCGTGCACCAGCCGTACACCCCGCGGCTGATCGTGGAGATCGTCACCGCCGACGGGATCACCGGGCTCGGCGAGACCTACGGCGACACCAAGTACCTGGAACCGGCCCGCTCCCTGGCTCAGCGACTCACCGGCCGTTCGGTCATGGATGTGAACGGACTGTTCGAGATCGACCTCGGCGTGGACGAGTCCCGGGTCGAGGGACAGGTCGACGCCGGCGGGCTGCGCGGGGTGCAGAGCGCCGACAAGCTCCGGCTGTCGGTGCTGTCCGCCTTCGAGGTCGCCTGCCTGGACGCCCAGGGCAAGGCGCTCGGGCTGCCCGTGCACGCACTGCTCGGCGGCAAGGTGCGGGACGCCGTCGAGTACAGCGCCTACCTGTTCTACAAGTGGGCCGGCCATCCGGAGGGCGTGTCCTGCGAGCAGGACGACTGGGGGGCCGCTCTCGACCCGGCCGGAGTCGTGGCCCAGGCGCGGCTGTTCGAGGAGCGGCACGGCTTCACCTCGTTCAAGCTCAAGGGCGGCGTCTTCCCGCCCGACCAGGAGATCGCCGCGGTACGGGCCCTGGCCGAGGCCTTCCCCGGCCATCCGCTGCGCCTCGACCCCAACGGCGCCTGGTCGGTCGGGACCTCGCTGAAGGTGGCGAAGGAACTCGGGGACGTCCTGGAGTACCTGGAGGACCCGACGCTGGGCACTCCGGCGATGGCCGAGGTGTCGGCGGGGACGGATGTCCCGCTCGCCACGAACATGTGCGTGACCACCTTCGGGGAGATCAGGGAGGCCTTCACGCGCGATGCCGTGCAGGTGGTCCTCTCCGACCACCACTACTGGGGCGGGCTGCGCAACACCCAGCGGCTCGCCGCGATCTGCGCTGCCTTCGGGGTCGGGGTGTCGATGCACTCCAACACCCATCTCGGCATCAGCCTCGCGGCGATGACCCAGGTCGCGGCCACGGTCCCCGGGCTTCACCACGCGTGCGACTCCCACTATCCCTGGCAGTCCGAGGACGTCCTCACCGAGCGTCCGGCGTTCCGGGCCGGGAAGGCCGAGGTCTCCGACGCCCCCGGCCTCGGGGTCGAGCTCGACCGGGACGAGCTGGCCCGGCTGCACCGGCGCTGGGCCGAGGACGACGGCTCGCTGCGCGACCGCGACGACGCGGCCGCGATGCGGGTGGCCGAACCCGGCTGGCGGCACCCGGTGATGCCCCGCTGGTAACCCCCTGTGCGGCGGGGTGATTGGTGCACACTGGCCAGATCCGCACCACGCCAGGGAGCGCACCGTGACCCCGTCGCACACGATCACCGGAGAGGAACCGGAACACCTCACCCAAGCCGCGCGCTGTCAGGCCCAGGTCGACCCGCTCGCCGCGCTGCGCCGGCCCGGCGATCCGCCCTGGGACGTCTATCTGACGGGCACCGTCTTCCTCGACATCATCTTCACCGGCCTGGACTCGGCGCCCGTGCGCGGCACCGAGTCCTGGGCCCGGGGCATGGGCTCCAGCCCCGGCGGGGTCGCCAACATGGCCACGGCCCTGGCCCGGCTCGGTCTGAAGACCTCCCTGGCGGCGGCCTTCGGGGACGACCACTACGGCGAGTACTGCTGGGACGCGCTCGCACAGGGCGAGGGCATCGATCTGTCGGGGTCACGGACCGTGCCCGGCTGGCACTCGCCGGTGACGGTGTCCATGGCGTACGAGGGCGAGCGGACCATGGTGTCCCACGGGCACCAGCCGCCCCCGGAGGCCGTGCTCCTCCAGGAGGGTGCCGCGCACCGCCCGCCCCGCGCGCGTGCCGCCGTGGCCTCACTGACCCCCGGTGCGCGTGCGCCGTGGATCGCCGAGGCCGCGCGGGAGGGGACCCGGATCTTCGCCGACGTCGGCTGGGACGACACCGGGGCGTGGGATCTCGCCGGGCTCGCCGATCTGGCGCACTGCGAGGCGTTCCTGCCGAACGCGGAGGAGGCGAAGCGGTACACCGGCTCCGACTGTCCGCGGGTCGCCGCGCACGCCCTGACCGAGTATGTGCCGGTGGCCGTGGTGACGCTGGGGTCGGAGGGGGCTTACGCCGTGGACCGGCGGACGGGGGAGGCGGCGGAGGTGCCGGCGATCGCCGTGGAGGCGCTGGATCCGACCGGGGCGGGGGACGTCTTCGTCGCCGGGTTCGTGACGGGGTCGCTGGCGGGGTGGCCGCTGGCGGACCGGCTGGCCTTCGCCGGGCTCACGGCGGCCCTGTCGGTGCAGGAGTTCGGGGGGTCCCTGTCGGCGCCGGGGTGGTCGGAGGTCGGGGCGTGGTGGCGGCGGGTCCAGTCGGTGCCGGGGCAGGATCCCGCGGCGCTGCGCAGGTACGGCTTCCTTGACGCGCTCGTCCCGGAGGAACTGGACCGCCCGTGGCCGTTGCGCCGCGCCGTCCCGACCATCGGGTTCCGCCGGTCCGGCTGAGCGCGGCCCCCGCTGCCGGGCGGCCCCCCGTTCGAAAAGCCCTACGGGCTTGTCTGTGCACCGTCGTACCCTGGAATCGCGAGGCCGCCCTCAGCTACGCGGCCGTGACGAGGAGGAAGCGCAGGCCTTCAGCGCCGGCCCATGACACAGACACCCACAGCTCACACCACCCCCGCGCAGGAGCAGGCGAGAGCACAGTTCACCGTCCCCGCCCAGCACCCCATGGTGACCGTGCTGGGTTCCGGCGACTCCCTCCTGCGTGTGATCGAGAGGGCCTTCCCGGGGGCCGACATACATGTCCGGGGCAATGAGATCAGCGCGGTCGGCGATCCCGCCGACGTCGCTCTCATTTCGCGCGTGTTCGACGAGATGATGCTGGTGCTCCGCACCGGGCAGCCGATGACGGAGGACGCAGTGGAACGCTCGATCGCCATGCTCAAGGCGAGCGAGAACGGGACGAGCGACGGCCCCGAGACCCCGGCTCAGGTGCTGACGCAGAACATCCTGTCCTCGCGGGGCCGCACCATCCGCCCCAAGACCCTCAACCAGAAGCGGTACGTCGACGCGATCGACAAGCACACGATCGTCTTCGGCATCGGACCCGCCGGTACCGGCAAGACCTACCTGGCCATGGCCAAGGCCGTACAGGCCCTGCAGTCCAAGCAGGTCAACCGGATCATCCTCACCCGGCCGGCGGTGGAGGCGGGAGAGCGGCTCGGGTTTCTGCCGGGCACGCTCTACGAGAAGATCGACCCCTACCTGCGCCCGCTGTACGACGCGCTGCACGACATGATCGACCCGGACTCCATTCCGCGGTTGATGGCAGCGGGGACGATCGAGGTCGCGCCGCTCGCGTACATGCGCGGCCGGACCCTCAACGACGCCTTCATCATCCTGGACGAGGCCCAGAACACGAGCCCCGAGCAGATGAAGATGTTCCTCACCCGCCTCGGCTTCGACTCGAAGATCGTGATCACGGGTGACGTGACCCAGGTCGACCTGCCGAACGGCACCAAGAGCGGTCTGCGGCAGGTGCAGGAGATCCTGGAGGGCGTCGAGGACGTCCACTTCTCCCGACTGTCTTCCCACGATGTCGTACGGCACAAGCTGGTGGGCCGTATCGTCGACGCGTACGAGCAATACGACAGCAAGTACGGCACCGAGAACGGCACCCACAAGGGCGGCCGTGGCAAGCCCGGCGCCAAGGGCACCAAGGGGAAGTAGACCAGCACGACCATGTCGATCGACGTCAACAACGAGTCCGGCACCGAGGTCGACGAGCAGGCGATCCTCGACATCGCCCGCTACGCACTCGCGCGGATGCGCATCCACCCGCTCTCCGAGCTCTCGGTGATCGTCGTGGACGCCGACGCCATGGAGCAGCTGCACATCCAGTGGATGGACCTGCCGGGCCCCACCGATGTCATGTCGTTCCCGATGGACGAGCTGCGCCCGCCGTCCAAGGACGACGAAGAGCCGCCGCAGGGGCTGCTCGGCGACATCGTGCTGTGCCCGGAGGTCGCCGCCAAGCAGGGGGCGGAAGCCGAGACGCAGCACTCCATGGACGAGGAGCTCCAGCTGCTCACCGTCCATGGCGTGCTGCATCTGCTCGGCTACGACCACGAGGAGCCGGACGAGAAGGCCGAGATGTTCGGGCTCCAGGCCGCCATCGTGGACGGATGGCGCGCCGAGCACGGGCTGACCGGGCCCTCCCCGGCGCCGACCGTCTCATAAGCACATCCATGAGTCCGCAGATCGTGATCGGCGCCATCGCGCTGGTCGTCGTCGCCTGGCTCGCCGCCTGCGCGGAGGCCGGCCTCGCCCGGATCTCCAGCTTCCGCGCCGAGGAGGCCGTCAAGTCCGGCCGCCGCGGCAGCGCGAAACTCGCCCAGGTCGCCGCCGACCCCACCCGCTATCTGAACGTGGCCCTGCTGGTCCGCGTCGCCTGCGAGATGGCGGCGGCGGCCCTGGTCACCTACGCCTGCCTGGAGGCGTTCAGCGCCACCTGGCAGGCGCTGCTGGTCGCCATCGGGGTCATGGTCCTGGTGTCGTACGTGGCCGTGGGGGTGTCGCCACGCACCATCGGCCGCCAGCACCCCGTGAACACCGCGACGGCGGCGGCGTACGTGCTGCTGCCGCTGGCCAGGATCATGGGGCCGATCCCGTCGCTGCTCATCCTCATCGGCAACGCCCTCACCCCGGGCAAGGGCTTCCGGCGCGGGCCGTTCGCCTCCGAGGCCGAGCTGCGGGCGCTGGTCGACCTCGCCGAGAAGGAGTCGCTGATCGAGGACGAGGAGCGCCGCATGGTGCACTCGGTCTTCGAGCTCGGCGACACGCTCGTCCGCGAGGTCATGGTGCCGCGCACCGACCTGGTCACCATCGAGCGCTTCAAGACCATCCGGCAGGCCCTCACCCTCGCCCTGCGCTCCGGGTTCTCCCGGATCCCGGTCACCGGCGAGAGCGAGGACGACATCGTCGGGATCGTGTATCTGAAGGACCTGGTCCGCAAGACCCACATCAACCGGGAGGCGGAGGGCGACCTGGTCTCCACCGCCATGCGGCCCGCCGCCTTCGTGCCGGACACCAAGAACGCCGGTGACCTGCTGCGCGAGATGCAGAAGGAACGCAACCACGTCGCCGTCGTCATCGACGAGTACGGCGGCACCGCCGGCATCGTCACCATCGAGGACATCCTGGAGGAGATCGTCGGCGAGATCACCGACGAGTACGACCGGGAACTCCCGCCGGTCGAGGACCTCGGCGACGACCGCTTCCGGGTCACGGCCCGCCTGGACATCACCGACCTCGGCGAGCTGTACGGCCTGGAGGAGTACGACGACGAGGACGTGGAGACCGTCGGCGGGCTGCTCGCCAAGGCGCTCGGCCGGGTGCCCATCGCGGGCGCGTCCGCCGAGGTCGAACTGCCCGACGCGCGCGTCCTGCGGCTGACGGCGGAGGCGGCGTCCGGTCGCCGGAACAAGATCGTGACGGTGCTGGTGGAGCCCGTGCCCGCACCCCCCGCTCAGGAGGAGAAGGCCGAGTGACCCCGCAAGAGCTGCGCGCCTTCTGCCTGTCCTTCAACGCGGCGGTGGAGGACTTCCCGTTCAGTCCGGAGACGTCCGTCTTCAAGGTCCGGGGCAAGCTGTTCGCCCTGACGCGGCTGGACGCGCGGCCCCTGACGGTCAACCTCAAGTGCGACCCGGAGGACGCGGTCCGGCTGCGCACCGAGCACGAGGGGCTGATCGTCCCCGGGTATCACATGAACAAGCGGCACTGGAACACCGTGACGGTCGACGGCGGGCTGCCCGCGCGCCTGGTGAAAGAGCTGATCGAGGACTCGTACGACCTCGTCGTCGCCGGGCTGCCGCGGGCGGAGCGGCTGCGGCTGGACCGGCCGTAGGAGCCGTAAATCCGTTGCCGGAACCCGCTGACCCCCTGTCAGAATCCGGCGCATGACGACTCGATATCCACGCCCCCTGCGCCCCGGTGACCGTATAGGGGTGACCTCCCCGTCCAGCGGGGTGGCCGGGAAGATGCGAGCGCGCCTCGACCTCGCGGTGCGGGACCTGGAGGAGCGCGGATACGAGGTGGTCGTCGGCCGGTGCATGGACGGCTCGACGCACCTCAGCGCGCCGGCCGCCGAGCGCGCGGCCGAGCTGACCGGGATGCTGACCGACCCGACGATCCGGGCCGTGGTGCCTCCCTGGGGCGGGGAGACGGCGATCGATCTGCTGCCGCTGCTCGACTTCGAGGCGATCCGGCGGGCCGAGCCGACCTGGGTCGTCGGCTACTCGGACATGTCCACGATCATCACGCCGCTGACCCTGCTCACCGGGGTCGCGACCGTGCACGGCAACAACCTCATGGACACCCCCTACCGGACGCCCGAGGGTCTCAGGTCCTGGCTGGACATCGTGGCGGCACCGCAGGGGGAGCCGTTCGCGCAGACGCCGCCCGGCCGGTACCGGTCCGCCCGCTGGGACGACTGGGTCGGGCACCCGGAGATCCGCGACCTCACCCTGGACGCGGAGGGCACCTGGACGCGGCTCGACGGCGACGGGGACGTGGAGGTCGAGGGCCGGCTGATCGGCGGCTGCATCGAGACCGTCGGTCACCTCGCCGGCACCCCGTACCTCGACGTCTCGCGGTTCGCCGGGGACGAGCCGCTGCTCGTCTATGTCGAGGCCTGCGAGGACAACGCGTTCACCATCTGCCGCCACCTGCACGGCCTGCGTCTCGCCGGCTTCTTCGACCGGGCCGCCGCCGTCCTCGTCGGCCGTACCCACGCCCCCGACAGCCCCACCCTCACCCAGCACGAGGCCGTGCTCGACGCGCTCGGTCCGCTCGGGGTGCCGATCGTCGCCGATGTCGAGTGCGGGCATGTCGCCCCCTACCTCCCCCTGGTCAACGGCGCGGGGGGGGGGGGGGGGGGGGGGGGGGGGGGGGGGGGGGGGAGGGGGGGGTGGGGAGGGGTGGGGCGGGGGGGGGCGGGGGGGGGGGAGG
>NZ_JBVIJE010000004.1:416002-439292 GCF_055581585.1 Streptomyces sp. NPDC031426 | reverse complement strand
ATCTCTTTCCGCTTGGTGTGCCGCTTGTCTCGGGTGTGGGGGGAGGCCGTTTCCCCCCCCCCCCCCCCTGTTCAAATGGCGCCCCCGCCTGTTTGGCCCACCCGCCCCCGCGGAGCGAGATCGTTCAGACCCTGGACTGACCCCCGCTCCGGCCCTGGCGCAGGCCCAGGCCGACCAGGACGGCGGCCGCGAGGACGATCGCCGCGTCCAGGGCGAGGACCGTGTGGACGCCCGACAGCAGGTCGTGGGACGTGGTGGCCAGGACGCCCAGCAGCGGGATGCCGACCGTGATGCCGACCTGCTGGGTGGAGGTCACCAGACCGGTGGCCAGGCCCTGCTCCTCGTCCGGGACACCGGAGGTGACGGTCAGGCCGTACGAGATGATCGCGCCCAGGTGGAACATGCTCGCCAGGGACACGGCGGCCGTGGCCGCCCACACCGACCAGGTGTGGGCGTTCAGCAGGAGCAGCGTCGCGATCAGCGCGCCCTGGCCGGCCAGTGAGCCGACCAGGGTGCGGCGGGCGCCGAAGCGGCCGATCACCTTCGGCGCGAGCGAGCCCGCGACGGCCGACAGCACGCCCTGCACACCGAAGACCAGACCCGTCTCGAACGCCGACAGGTGCAGGACCTCCTGGAGGTACAGGGTCAGCACGAAGATCACCGTCGACATCATCGAGAAGGTGACCAGGCCGCCGAGGTTGCCCCAGGCCACCGTGCGCCGGCGCAGCATCGGCAGCGAGACCAGCGGGGCCCGGGTGCGCGACTCGACCACCGTGAACGCGGTCAGCAGGAGCACGCCGGCGGTCAGCGCCGCGATGACGTCCGCGCGGCCGAAGCCGTGGTCGGCGGCGGTGGACAGGGCGTAGATCAGCGACAGCAGGCCCGCGGTGACCGTGATCGCGCCGGGCACGTCCAGCCGCGGGCGGTCCGGGGTGCGGGACTCGGGCAGCAGGGCGGGGGCCAGGGGCAGCACGATCAGCGCGGACACGGTGAGCAGGGCCATCGTGGAGCGCCAGCCGAGCGTGTCGGTCAGCATCCCGCCCGCGACCATGCCGACCGTGTAGCCCAGCGACATCACCGTGCCGGCGATACCGAGGGCGCGGTCGCGGGCCGGGCCCTCCGGGAAGGTGGTGGTCAGCAGGGACATGGCGGTCGGTACGATCGCCGCCGCACCGAGACCCTGCAGCGCGCGCCCGGCGAGGAACGCCGCCGGGTCCCAGGCCAGGGTCGCCAGCAGCGAGGCCGCGCCGAACAGGGCCAGGCCGGTCAGGAACAGCCTGCGGCGGCCGTACAGGTCGCCGATACGGCCGAAGAGGAGCAGGAAGCCGCCGGAGGGCAGCGCGAACGCGGTGACCGCCCACTGCAGCGCCGAGCGGCTCATACCGAGGTCGGTGCCGAGTTCGGGCAGGGCCACGTTCAGGACGGAGAAGTCCAGCGCGACCATGAACTGGGCCGCGCACAGGACGAACAGCACGAGCTTGTCACGCGTCGACAACCGGGGCGGCCGGGGGGTGTCGAGCGCTGTGCCCGTGACGGTGGTGGTCTGGGTGGTGGTGTCGATCGCCATGGCAAGAGCTTCGGGCGTGCGGAATACCGGTGGGGAGTCGGAACTTATGGTGGTGGTGGCACCACCAGACACGACGGGGGAGGAGCGGTACGTGCCTGCTGCTGAGGCGATGCGCAGCCATCGGCGCGACGAGCTGCGGGAGTTCCTGATGAGCCGGCGTGCCCGGGTCAGTCCCGAGGAGGCCGGGCTGCCGGCGGGCGGGGGCCGGCGCCGTACGCCCGGACTGCGTCGGGAGGAGGTCGCCGTGCTCGCCGGGGTGGGGGCTTCCTGGTACCAGTGGCTGGAGCAGGGGCGGGAGATCTCCGTCTCGCCGTCGGTTCTGGACGCCGTGGCCCGGGTGCTGCGGCTGAGCGACGCCGAGCGCCGGCATCTGTATCTGCTGGCCGGGATGAACCCGCCGACGCCCGAAGTGGCCCCGGAGAAGCGGGACATGTGCGACGGGCTGCGGCGGCTGATCGACGCCTGGATGCCGTTTCCGGCGCACATCATGGACCTGTACTACAACTGCGTGATGTACAACGACGCGGCCGCGATCGTGCTCGGCATGCGGTCGGACATCACACAGAACTGCCTGGTCGACTTCTTCACCGACCCCATGTACCGGGCGCGCAGCCACAGCTGGGAGCGGAACGCGCGCACGGTCGTGGCGCAGTTCCGGGCGGCGTGTGCCGCGCGGCCGGACGACGAGGGGTTCCAGGCGGTGCTCGCCGAGGTGAGCGCGGCCAGCCCGGAGTTCGTGGCGCTGTGGGCCGAGCGGGACATCGAGGACCAGGGGCAGATCCGCAAGGAGCTGGAGCATCCGCTGGCCGGGCTGCTGGTGGTGGAGTCCACGGCGCTCAAGGTCCCGGTGCGACCCGATCTGATGATCGTGCTGCACACTCCGCTGGACGAGGCGAACACCGCGGAGAAGCTGGAGTGGCTGGCCTCTCCGGAGGGGCGGCGGGGTGCGATGTATCCCGTGGCGGGGTGACGCGCCACCCCATGGCGGGGTGGGTGGGCCGTGGCTTCGTATGCTCTGGGCATGACCGAGAGCAACGCGCTTGACCCCGAGGACCGCAAGATCGTGACCCTGGCCCGTTCCGTGCGGGTCCGCAACGGTGTCCCGGAGGGGGCGGCCGTACGGGACGACACCGGGCGTACCTATGCCGCCGGGTCGGTCTCGCTGCCCTCGCTGAAACTGAGCGCGCTGCGTACGGCTGTTGCCATGGCCGTGGCTTCCGGGGCCACGTCGTTGGAGGCGGCGGCGGTCGTGAGTGAGGCGGAGTCCGTGGCCGACGAGGACCTGGCTGCCGTCGCCGACCTCGGGGGCGCGGAGACGCCGGTGTTGCTCGCCGGCCCTGACGGAGCTGTGCGGGTGACCGTTTCCGCCGGCTGACGGCACTGGTACCAGCCGAACGAAAGGTCGGCTGGAATTCAACCTTGTTGGGTTCCTTCCCTTGCGCATCAATGAAGCCATACATCCGACGGGTCGTCAGATCCGCACCCGCCCGTCGATCCCCCCACACGGCACCCCCCACAGGGAAGGGAAGCGGATCCCCATGAGAGGCAAGCGCACGGCAATGGGTGCGGCACTGGCCGCCGGGGCCCTCGCGGTCACCGGTCTGGCCTTCGCGCCCTCCGCGGCCGCCGTCACCCCACAGTCGGCGACCATCACCGCGAGCTGCGGCATCTTCGGCGGCGGCACGGCCACGCTCACCGCCACCCAGAGCGGCACCTCGGCCACCATCACCCTCATCTCGTCCGCGATCACCGCGCCGGTCGCGGTCGCCCAGGACTCCATCTCCTCCACCCTCACCATGGCCAAGGCGGGCGGCGGATCGGTGGTGTTCAGCGGGACCAAGAACCCCGCCATGAACACCGGCGACGCCGTCAGCGTCGGCCCGCTCCCCGGCACCGTCGCCTCCGGTGACAGCCTCGACGCCTACGGCGGCTCGCTGAAGATGGTGATCTTCGGGGTCACCGTGACCTGCACGGCGAGCGGCCCGCAGTCGCCCGGCCCCTTCGTCTTCGACTGACCGAACTGAGCGATCTGTTCCGGTTCCGGCCGGAAGTCCCCTGGATGCCGCAGAAACTGATGATCCGTCAGATTTCTGCGGCATCTCCATTGACTTCTCACCCCCGCTCCACATCAATGCCCCCTGTCGGCGCAGACGAGCCGCTGCGCCCGCGACCCTCAGGAGGGGGCCCCATGGGTTCGACACCCCCAAGACCACGAAGATCCCGACGGTGGCGCTGGGCGTCGCTGTTCGGGGCGACGGCGCTCGCGGTCACCGCGGGCGGTGCGCTGGCCTGTCCGGCCGGTGCCGCCGGTACGAACGTGGACTTCGCCACGCACTGCATCCCGCCCGCCGTCGCGGGCATCCCGCCGATCGACGGCACCACGACCGCGAACGTCTCGGTGGACAACACCAGCCCCAAGGTCGGCGACACCGTCACCGTGACCTACACCGTGGTCACCGCCGCCGCCAGCAACCCCACCGACCTGGCCCTGCCCGCCGACATCATGACCCCCACCGGGAAGGTGACCCTCGGCGGCGCCCAGACGGGGGACGTGACCGTCGCCGGGCCGAAGAAGAACCCGCCGGTGCCGGGGAAGGCCGCGTTCCCGTCCTTCTCCATGACCGGCACGTTCACCGTCACCAAGGCCGGGCAGATCACCCTCTCGCCCGGCGACTACAACATCCACACCAGCTACATCCTGGAGCTGGACACCCCGTGCACGGTCACCAATCCGCCCGCCCCCGTGTCGCAGACCGTCACGGCGACGGACGGCACTCCGGCCAACACCCGGGCCATCTCCTTGAGTTCGGCCTCCGGTGACCCAGGGGCCAGTGTGACCGTCACCGGCAGCAACTTCACGCCCGGCGCCACCGTCACCCTGGCCGGCCGGTCCGGCGGCACCCAGACCGCGGACACCGCCACCGCGACCGCGAACGCCCAGGGCTCCTTCAGCGGTTCCCTGGTCGTCAACGACAAGACGACGACCGGGATCGTGGCCTACGAGGGCGGCTCCTGGAGCGCGGACAAGGGGGCCGGACCCGCGGCCTACGTCGTCAACGACAACACCCCCGTCCCACCCGGCAGCCAGAAGCTGACCACCACCGTCAAGGCGGGCACGCTGTCCATGTCCCAGGCCGGGGACTCCGTCGCGCTGTCGGCGGTCGACTTCGGCAAGGGCGGGGCCTCGACCGGCAAGCTCCGGACCGTGACCGTGCAGGACTTCCGCGGCGGGCCCGCGGGCTGGTCCCTGACCGGCAAGGTCACCGACTTCACCGGCCCCGGCGGCAAGATCGACGCGGGCAAGCTGAGCTGGAATCCCGCCTGCGCCACCAAACCCGGCAGCCCCAGCACCTGCAAGGCCGGCTCGGCGGGCACCGTGGGTGCCGCGGGAGCGACCCTGGCGTCGACCTCCAACGGCACGCTCACCGGAGGTGAGTTCACCGTCGACGCCGGACTCTCCCTGGACGTACCGGCGTTCACGCCTCCGGGCGCGTACTCCGGCGTGCTCACGCTGACGCTCACCTGAGCGTGCGGGCGTCCGCACCCGCCCGTCCCCCTGTCTTCCGCCCTGTCTCCCGTCCGTGGGGGTCCGCACCCATGCGCAAGCTGTACGTCCTCCTCCTGGGCCTGATGCTGGCATGGCAGGCCACGCCCGCCCACGCCGCCGACAACGGCAGCTGGTCCGTCTACCCGGTCGCCTCGAAGATCGCCGCGCGGCCCTACTTCTACCTCTCCGCCGACCCCGGCCAGACCGTCACCGACAAGGTCGCCGTCCAGAACAGGACCGGCGGCCCGCTCACCTTCCGGCTCTACGCGGCCGACGCCTACAACACCGCCCGGGACGGCGGTTTCGCCGTGCGCACGCTGAAGGAGCGGATGAGCGGAGTGGGCGCGTGGGCGAAGCCCGCGAAGGACCGGGTCACCGTGCCCGGACACCGCACCGTCACCGTGCCGTTCACCCTCCGCGTCCCGCAGGGTGCCGAACCCGGCGACCACCCGGGCGCCATCGTCGCCCTGGACGAGCGCGTCGACGCGGGCAGCGGATCCCTGGCTCTCGGCGTGCAACGGGCCGTCGGCGCCCGCGTCTACCTCCGGGTCAGCGGGCCCACACTGCCCGCGCTCTCCGTCGGGCAGCTGCACATCAGCCACCACCAGCCCCTCATCCCGGGCATCGGCACCGGCACGGCCACCGTCTCCTACACTCTGCGCAACACCGGGAACGTCACCCTCGAGCCCAAGGTGGAGCTGAAGGCACGCGGGCTGTTCGGCCGTACGCTGCTCGACCGCGAGCTGACCCGGGTGCCGTCCGAGCTGCTGCCGGGACAGCGGGTCCGGCTCACCGAGACCTGGTCCGGAGCGCCCCAGCTCGACCGGGCGGACGTGACGCTGACCGCGAGCGCGCCGGGCACCCGGCAGTCGGCGAGCGCCTCCTTCCTCGCGCTGCCGTGGCTGGTCGTGGCGCTGGTGTTCGCCGTCGGCGTGGCGGTCGGGATGCTGCTGGTCAGAGCGCGTCGGGGCCGCGTTCGCCGGTCCGCACGCGGACGACCGTCTCCACGGGTACGGCCCACACCTTCCCGTCCCCGATCTTCCCCGTCTGCGCGGCCCTGACGATCGCGTCGATCACCGGGTCCGCGTCGGCGTCCTCGACCACGACCTCGATCCGCACCTTCGGCACCAGGTCGACCCGGTACTCGGCGCCCCGGTACACCTCGGTGTGGCCGCGCTGCCGGCCGTAGCCGCTCGCCTCGGTCACGGTCAGACCGTGCACACCCAGCTCCTGCAGGGCGGTCTTGACCTCGTCCAGACGGTACGGCTTGACGATCGCGGTGATGAGCTTCATGCCTGGGAGTCGACCTTCTGCGTGCTGATGCCGGTGAGGACGGAGTGGGAGACCGGGGCTCCATGGCCCAGGACCCCGTGATCGTAAGCCGTCTCGGCGTGCACCGTAAGGTCCAGGCCGGTCTGCTCCTGCTCCTCGCTCGCGCGCAGGCCCATCGC
Organism: Streptomyces sp. NPDC031426; assembly: GCF_055581585.1. Classification (NCBI taxonomy): domain Bacteria; kingdom Bacillati; phylum Actinomycetota; class Actinomycetes; order Kitasatosporales; family Streptomycetaceae; genus Streptomyces; species Streptomyces sp. NPDC031426. The sequence goes on along the minus strand of NZ_JBVIJE010000004.1, from coordinate 432,727 downwards.
CTTGTCGAGCAGCTTGCCGAGGCCGTACGTCACCGCGAAGGCGTACGCCGCCACGACCACCACGGCCAGCGCCTGCTTGCCGAGCGGGGCGAGTCCGCCGCCGTAGAAGAGGCCCTCCTCGCCGCCGGTCATCGCCTTCTCGGCGAACAGGCCGATCAGCAGGGTGCCGATGACGCCCCCGACCAGGTGGACGCCGACGACGTCCAGGGAGTCGTCGTAGTTCAGCCGGAACTTCCAGCCGACCGCGTAGGAGCAGACGACTCCGGCGGCGAGGCCGACGACCAGCGCGCCGACCAGCGAGACCGTGCCGCAGGAGGGGGTGATCGCGACCAGACCGGCCACCGCGCCGGAGGCGGCGCCCAGGGTGGTGGGGTGGCCGTCGCGCTTCTGCTCGACGAAGAGCCAGCCGAGCAGGCCGGTGCAGCCGGCGGCCAGGGTGTTCAGGAAGGCGGCCGCGGCGAGGCCGTTCGCGCCGAGCGCGGACCCCGCGTTGAAGCCGAACCAGCCGAACCAGAGCAGACCGGCGCCCAGGATCACCATGGGCAGGTTGTGCGGCCGCATGGCGTCCTTCTTGAAGCCCAGACGCGGGCCGAGGACCAGGCACAGGGCGAGACCGGAGGCGCCGGAGGTGATCTCGACGGGCAGACCGCCCGCGAAGTCGAGCGCGCCGAGCCTGCCGGCGATCCAGCCGCCCGGACCCCACACCCAGTGGGTGATCGGAACGTATACGAGCAGGGTCCAGACCGGGACGAAGACCAGCCACGCCGAGAACTTCGTGCGGTCGGCGACCGCGCCGCTGATCAGGGCCGCGGTGATGATCGCGAACGTGAGCTGGAAGGTGGCGAAGAGGAGGGTGGGGACGGTGCCGTGCACACTGCCGGGGCCGAGGCCGCTCATACCGGCGTGGTGGAGCCCGCCGATGAGCCCGCCGAACGCGTCGTCACCGAAGGCGAGGGAGTAGCCGGCCGCCAGCCAGACCACCGTGACCAGGGCGATCGACACGAAGCTCATCATCAGCATGTTGAGGACGCTCTTCGTGCGGACCATGCCGCCGTAGAACAGGGCGAGTCCCGGGGTCATCAGCAGGACGAGGGCGGTCGCGGCGAGCAGCCAGGCGGTGTCGCCGGTGTTCACGTGCGCGGCGGCGAGGGTCACGGGCGTCTCCAACGAGTGGGCGGGCTCGTCAGAGCGTCACCGGTGAGCGTTACCGGTCGCGTACAGGTGTGTTTCCGTGACGTTTCGTTGCGCTGGGGTTACCGGAACCTCACGGTACGGCGGGGCCCGTGGATCAGGGACAATGAACGGCATGAGCGTTCGTACCCAGTCATCCGAGCAGTCGGCCGAGGCCGTCCACCGCGCCGGCTTCGCCTGCTTCGTGGGCCGTCCCAACGCGGGCAAGTCCACCCTCACGAACGCTCTGGTCGGGCAGAAGGTGGCGATCACCGCCAACCAGCCGCAGACGACGCGGCACACGGTGCGTGGGATCGTGCACCGGCCGGACGCCCAGCTGATCCTTGTGGACACGCCGGGACTGCACAAGCCGCGCACGCTGCTCGGCGAGCGGCTCAACGACGTCGTACGCACGACGTGGGCCGAGGTCGACGTGATCGGCTTCTGCCTGCCGGCGAACGAGAAGATCGGGCCCGGCGACCGCTTCATCGCCAAGGAACTGGCCGGGATCCGCAAGACCCCGAAGGTCGCCATCGTCACCAAGACCGACCTGGTCGACTCCAAGGCCCTCGCCGAGCAGCTGATCGCGATCGACCAGCTCGGCAAGGACCTGGGCATCGAGTGGGCGGAGATCGTGCCGGTGTCGGCGGTCGGCGCCAAGCAGGTGGATCTGCTGGCGGACCTGCTGATCCCGCTGCTGCCGGAGGGCCCCGCGCTCTACCCCGAGGGCGACCTCACGGACGAGCCCGAGCAGGTCATGATCGCGGAGCTCATCCGCGAGGCCGCGCTGGAGGGCGTCCGCGACGAGCTGCCCCACTCCATCGCCGTGGTCGTGGAGGAGATGCTCCCGCGCGAGGACCGCCCCGCGGACCGTCCCCTGCTGGACATCCACGCCAACGTCTACATCGAGCGCCCCAGCCAGAAGGGCATCATCATCGGCCCCAAGGGCAAGCGTTTGAAGGAGGTCGGCATCAAGTCCCGCAAGCACATCGAGGCGCTGCTGGGCACGCCGGTCTTCCTGGACCTGCACGTCAAGGTCGCCAAGGACTGGCAGCGGGACCCGAAGCAGCTCCGCAGGCTCGGGTTCTAACCGACGGCACTGTGCGGGGTCATGTCCTGCAGCCCCACCACCCTCAGCAACTGGAGCCGCTCGTACGACTCCGTGCCCGGGCGGGCCGTGTGCAGGACGAGCCGGTGGCGGTGGTCGTCGGTCAGGAGGACCTCGCAGTCGAGTTCCAGGAGGCCCACCACCGGGTGCCGGAAGCGCTTTGTCGCGCTGCGCCGTACCGCCACCTCGTGTTCGTCCCAGAGGCGGGCGAACTCCGCGCTGGTGGCCCGGAGTTCGGCGACCAGCCCGGCCGGTTCGGGGTCGTCGGGGCGGGCCGCGGTCACCGCGCGCAGGTTCGCCACGTGCTGACGCGCGTGGTCCGGCACGTCCTCCGGCGGGAACAGCTCGCGTCCGGCCGGGTCCAGGAAGAAGCGGCGCACCAGGTTGCGTTCACGCGGCGGACGGGCCAGCGCGTCTCCTGAGAGAGCCCTGGACATCGCGTTCTGCGCCAGTACCTCCCCGCAGTCCGTCACCACGAGCGCCGGCGCGTCGTGCAGCCGGTCCAGGACCAGCAGCAGCCCGGGCCGAACGTGGCTGGAGGTCGTCTCCCGGCGTGGCGGCTCCTCGCCCGACAGGTGGAAGAGGTGGTCCCGTTCGTCGTCGGTCAGGCGCAGCGCCCGGGCCAGCGCCGTGAGCATCTGGCGGGACGGGCGCGGGCCCCGGCACTGTTCCAGCCGGGTGTAGTAGTCGACCGACATGCCGGCCAGCGACGCCACCTCCTCCCGCCGCAGGCCCGGGGTACGGCGGCGGGCGCCGGGCGTGAGGCCCACGTCGGTCGGGTCCAGCCGGGCACGGCCACGGCGCAGGAAGTCGGCGAGTTCGGCTCGGTTCACCTCTTCAGGGTGGGGCAGCGCGCCGGGGTTATCCAGGGAGTGTCGGTCCCCTGATCGGGAGGTCTCTCCCGGCCGGCGCGACACCGCCCGACAGTGGTGGCACCAGGTCGAGAGGAGCGGAAGATGCTGACATTGGTGACGGGCACCACGGGACAGGTCGGCCGGCGTTTCGTGCCGAGGCTGCTGGCCCAGCGGCGGCCGGGCGAGCAGGTACGGGTCCTGGTGCGGGACGCGGCGCGCGGCGAGGTCTTCGCCGAGCTGGGCGCCCAGGTCGCCGTCGGCGATCTGCGGGACGAGGAGACGCTAGGCAAGGCGCTCGCCGGGGTGGACGCGGTCGTGAACATCGCGGCGTCCTTCCGCGGGGTGCCGGACGAGGAGGCGTGGGCCGTGAACCGGGACGCGGCCGTGGCCCTGGGCGGCGCCGCACTGGCCTCGGGTGTGCGGCGCTTCGTGCAGGTCAGCACGGGTCTCGTGTACGGCGTCGGGCGGGGCCGCCCGCTGACCGAGGACGACGAGACCCGGCCCGGCGGCGCGATGTGGGGCGCCTATCCCGAGTCCAAGGCGGCGGCCGAACGGGAACTGCTCGCGCTGGAGGGCATGGAGGTGCGGATCGGCCGGCTGCCCTTCGTCTACGGCGACGGCGACCCGCACCTCGCCCAGTCCCTGCGCTGGGCCACGCACTGGGCGTCCACCCAGCGGCTGCACATGGGCCACCACGCCGACGTCGCCCAGGGGCTGCTGCGCCTGCTGTACGCACCGGCGGTCGGCGGCCCCGTCTACAACATCGCCGACGACGCCCCCGTCACGGCGGTCGAGCTGCACCGGCTGAACGGCGTCGAGGTGCCCGCCGACATGCACACCCGCACCGACCCCGACCCATGGCTGGGGGTCATGTCCACCGAGCGGATCCGCCGGGACCTCGGCTTCCGGCCCCTCTATCCGACCGTCTGGGCCGCCCGCGACGCCGGAGTCCTCTGACCCACCCAGGCCCTGTCCAGCCGACTAGTCGACCCCCCTGATCCGCCCCACCAGCACCGCCCCCGCCAGCCCGATCACCGCCGCCACCAGGTACAGCACCCGGTAGCCGCCCAGATAGGTCACGATCGGCGCCGCCAGAGCGGGGGCGGCCACCTGGGGCAGGGCGTTGGCCACGTTGATGACTCCGAGGTCCTTGCCCCGGTCCAGCGCCTTCGGCAGGACGTCGGTCATCAGCGCGAAGTCGACGGAGGTGAACACGCCGAAGCCGACGCCGAGGACGGCCGCCGCCACGAGCGCGCCGGGCCAGGTCTGCCAGCCGGCCAGGGCCGCCGTCGCCACCGCCATCAGCACGCCCGACCAGACGACGAACGGCTTGCGCCGGCCCACCCGGTCCGACCAGACGCCGCCCGCCACGACCGTCGCCATCAGCGTCAGGCTGTTGACGGCCGTCAGGATCAGCACGCCCTGGCCGGGGTCGGCGTAGTGCAGGCGGTCCCGCAGGTAGTAGAGGAGGTACAACAGCACCAGCGAGTTGCTGAGGTTGATCAGAAACCGGGTCAGCCAGGCCCAGCCGAGGTCGGGATACCGGCGCGGGCTCAGCCAGAAGCCCGCGAGGAACCCGCGCCCGGACCACGGCGGGCGGTCCTCCGGCGGCAGCCGCAGGTCGGCGTAGCGCAGCACGTACGGCAGTACGCCCGCCGCCGTGAACACCGCGCACGCCGCATACCCGGCCCCCACTCCGCCCGCCACGGTCGCGAGTCCCGTGCCGCCGACCACGCCCAGGATCTGCGCCGCCCCCAGCCAGCCGCCCACCGCGCCCCGTTGGCGCCGGGGCACCCGGTCCGGCACGGCCGCCGTCACCGCCGCGAACGCCGCGTTCAGCGTGAGCTGCACCAGGCACCAGCCCACCGCCATGGACCACACCCCGCCCGCCCGAGCGAGCAGCAGCAGGGACAGCGCGCCGCCCGCCGACCCCGCCACGATCCACGGCGTACGGCGGCCGGGGCGGGCGGTCGTACGGTCGGACAGGGCGCCGAAGAGCGGGTTGGCGAACAGGGAGACCACCGCGCCGGCGCCGGTCACCCAGGCGAGCATGGTCTCCTTGGACATCCCGGAGCCGGGTGCGAAGTCTTTCGCCTGGGAGGCGAGCAGGATCTGCAGCGGGCCGAACCAGCCGACCCAGATCGCCCCGTTGGCCAGCGAGAGGGCCGCCGTCCAGCCCCGGCCGACCGGTTCGACGGGCTCGGCCAGCGCGGCCGGGGCACGGAGCGTGGCCGCCTCCGTGCCGTCATCCTGCGCGGTCATCGCGGGCCGTCATCTCTGGGCCCGGAGCAGGTCCCGGAACCAGTGGTAGGAGGCCTTCGGGGTGCGCTTCAGCGTCTGGTAGTCCACGTGCACCAGGCCGAAGCGGCGCTGATAGCCCTCGGCCCACTCGAAGTTGTCCATCAGGGACCACACGAAGTAACCGCGTACGTCCACGCCGGCCGCCATGGCGGTGTGCAGGGCGCGGATGTGGGCGTCCAGGTAGGCGATGCGGTCCTGGTCGTCGAGGCCGTCGTAGGAGCAGCCGTTCTCGGTGACGACGATCGGCGGGAGCCGGTCGCCGTAGGTCTCGCGGAAGCCGCACAGCAGCTCGGTGAGGCCTTCGGGGACGACCGGCCAGCCGAAGTCGGTGACCGCCCGTCCCTCGATCTGCCGTACCGAGAAGGGCAGTTCGGCGGGCAGTGCCAGACCGCCGTACTCGCTGTCGGTGCCGCCGGGGGCACCGACCCGGGCCGGCGCGTAGTAGTTGATCCCGTACCAGTCGACGGGCTCGGCGATGACCTTCAGGTCCTCCTGCACGTCGCCAGGCATCAACTCGCCCATGCCTTCCGGATATTGGCCGAGGATGACCGGCTCGGCGAACAGGCGGTTGAGCAGGACGTCGTAGAAGCCGGCCGCCTCCGTGTCCGCCGGGTCGGCGGAGGCGGGCCAGGTGGGGCCGTGGGAGTTGGCGATGCCGATGTCCGCCGCTCCGGCCGCGCGCAGGGCTCGTACCGCGAGGCCGTGGGCGAGGAGCTGGTGGTGGGCGACCGGGAGCGCGTCGAAGAGGAGCTGTCTGCCCGGGGCGTGGGCGCCGAGGGCGTGGCCGAGGAGGGTGTGCTCGGCGGGCTCGTTGAGGGTGATCCACTTGGTGACGCGGTCGCCGAGCCGCTCGGCCACCACGGAGACGTACTCGGCGAACCGGTCCGCCGTGTCCCGCCGGAGCCAGTCCAGGGAGGCGGGCAGGTCCCAGTGGAAGAGGGTGGGCACGGGCCGTACGCCCGCCGCGCACAGCTCGTCCACCAGGCGGTCGTAGAAGTCCAGGCCGCCGGGGGAGTTGACCCGGGGCCAGGAGACGGAGAAGCGGTACGCGTCCACGCCGAGGCCGGCGAGGAGGGCCACGTCCTCCCGGTGGCGGTGGTAGTGGTCGCAGGCCACCGCCGCCGTCGAACCGTCCTTCACCCGCCCCGGTCCGGCCGTGAACACGTCCCACACGGACGCCTCGCGCTCGTCCGCCGCCCCCTCGATCTGATGGGCGGAGGTCGACACGCCCCACAGGAAGTCGGCCGGGAACCGGGGTATCGGATTGCCTGCGTCAGTCGCCATGGCCGGATCATCCTCAGCCGAGGTTACCGTGGGTAAGGATTCACAACTTCTCCACATCTCATTACATGTTCATCGCAACTTATTAATGATCTCCTTATAAGTGGAAGGAGTAATTGACATCAAACTTGGCCAATCGGGCGGCTGTTGCGCGCATATACCGGGTAAATCGCTCAAGGTGTCACGTGTCTCACGATTGATCGAATGACGGAGACGCAAGTACCTTCCGGGTCTTGTTTCACCGTCAACCAGTCGATCACGGGGAGCCATGGACCTTCTCTCACTGTCGCCCGCGCGTTCGGCCTCCGAGGACAGCGCACCCGTTCCGGCCGAGCACGCCGCGGCCGCCGTGGCCGTCGTGGGCCTGGGCTATGTCGGGCTGCCCACCGCGCTCGCCCTGCTGGCGGCGGGCAACGAGGTCGTCGGCATCGATGTCAGCGAGGCCCGCCTCGCCGCCATCCGCAGCGGCGACGTCGACCTGCTGCCGAGCGACCACGACCGGCTCACCGCCCACCGGGACGACCCGCGCTTCGCCCTGACCGCGGACCCCGCCGCCATCCAGCGGGCGCGCACCGTGGTCGTCTGCGTGCCGACCCCCGTCGACCGTCACCTCGTCCCCGACCTGAACGCCCTGTCCGCCGCCTGCGCCGCGGTGGTGGCCCACGCCGTGCCCGGCCAGCTGATCATGCTGACCTCCACGACCTACGTCGGCACCACCCGCGAACTGCTGGTCGAGCCGCTCACCGCGCGCGGATTCCGGGTGGGCACCGATGTGTTCGTGGCCTTCTCGCCCGAGCGCATCGACCCGGGCAACGCCCACCACGCCCAGGACAGGACGCCCCGGGTGGCCGGCGGCACCAACGACCTCACCAACCGCCTGGCCGAGGCGGTCCTGCAGCGCACCGCGCCGGCCGTGCACCTGCTGCCCTCCGCCGAGCAGGCCGAGATGACCAAGCTGTGGGAGAACACCTTCCGCGCCGTCAACATCGCGCTGGCCAACGAGTTCGCCGAGGACTGCCGGGTCCTCGGCCTGGAGCCGATGCCGATCATCGAGGCGGCCGCCACCAAGCCGTACGGCTTCATGCCCTTCTACCCCGGCCCCGGCGTCGGCGGACACTGCATACCCTGCGATCCGCACTACCTGCTCTGGCAGTTGCGCGCCCGCCGGGTCTCCTCGCCGCTCGTCGACACCGCCATGACCGCGATCGCCGGCCGCCCGCGCCGGGTCGTGCAGCGCGCCCGTGACCTGCTCGCCGAGCACGGCAGGTCCGTCTCCGGCGCCCGCGTCCTGGTCGTCGGGGTCGCCTACAAGCCCGGTGTCGCCGACCTGCGCGAGTCCCCGGCCCTGGAGATCCTGGAGGAACTGGCGGCCGACGGCGCCAAGGTCGAGTTCTTCGACCCGCTGGTCACCTCCCTGCGCCTCGGCGCCGCCGTGCACACCAGCGTCCCGGAACCGGCCGGCCAGGAGTGGGACCTCGTGCTGGTGCACACCCTGCACCCCGGCGTCGGCCTCGACTGGCTCGCCGGGCAACCGCTGGTGCTGGACGCCACCTACCGGCTCGACTCCGTCACCGCCAAGGCGGTCGTGTGAGCAACGGAGCACACCGCTCGCCGGGCGGCGAGTGGCGGTACGAGGAGATGGCCGACACCCCCGGCGAACAGCACGGCTGGGCCGGGGAGGACGCCATGGCGTACGTCGACGAGGTCTTCGGCGGCCGGCGCGGCACCACCGCGCGGGAAACGACGCCGTACGGTCCCGGCGGCGCCGTGCCGTACGACCCCGAGGCCGCGACGGCGTACCACCCCGCACCCACGACGCGGTACGCAGCCCCGCCCGCCCCCGCGACGCCGTTCGAAGCCGCACCCGAGTTCGCGTACAGCACCGCGTCCGCCCCGGCCCGCGCCCACACCGGCACCCGCGAGGCGACGTCGGCCCGCCCGGCCGCCGTACCCGCACGGCCTGCCCGCCCCACCACGGCCCCCGTCCCGCTGCCCCGGCTGCGCTCGGCCCGCCGCCACCAGCCCGGCTTCATACGCCGGCGGCTGGACCGGCAGGACCCGGCGATCCGGCACGCGGCCCGGCGCGTCCTGACGCTGCTGTGCCTGCTGCCGCTGCTGCTGATCCTCGCCCGCGAGGCGCCCCGGCTGGCCCAGAGCCCGCTGGTCCTCGGCTACGGCTTCACCGTGCTGGTCGGCACCATCGCCATGCTCTACATCGCCTACAGCCGCTACGACGACCCGTCCGAGCGGCAGCTCAGGCGCCGGCCCCGCGCCAAGGACCTCGCCTCCTTCCCCGCCCTGCCCTCCGTGCCCCGGGTCTCCTTCCTGCTCGCGGTGAAGGACGAGGAGGAGTGCATCGAGGCCTGTGTGCGCTCCATGGCCGGCAGCGAGTACCCGGACCTGCAGATCATCGTGGTCGACGACCTCTCCGAGGACGGCACCCGCGACGTACTGCGCCGCCTGGAGGCCGAACTCGGCATCACCGTCATCTACCTGGAGAAGAACCTCGGCAAGAAGCACGCCCTGGTGCGGGCCTGCGAGATCGCCGACGGCGACGTCATCGCGTTCACCGACTCCGACTGCATCCTCGCCCCGGACGCCCTGGCCCGCTGTGTCCGCGCCCTGGTGACCCACCCCGAGCTGGGCGCCGTCAGCGGTCACGCCCGCGCGCTGAACGCGGCCGACACCTTCTTCACCAAGGCCCAGGACGTCTGGTACGAGGGCCAGTTCCGGGTCGCCAAGGCCGCCGAGGCCACCTTCGGCTCGGTGACCTGCGTCTCCGGTCCGCTGGCCGTGTTCCGCCGGGACGCCATCTACAACTACCTGCCCGCCTGGGCCGGCGACCGCTTCCTCGGCGCGCCCTTCCGCTTCGCCACCGACCGCCAGCTCACCGGCTATGTGCTGGGCCAGCGCTGGCGCGGCAAGGCCCTCAAGCGGCGCCACGCCGACTCCCCGTTCGTCACCGCCCAGGACTACCCCGAGCGCACCTGGCGGATCGGGTACGTGCAGTCGGCGAAGGTGTGGACGAACGTGCCGGCGCGCTTCAAGCCGTTCATGAAGCAGCAGATCCGCTGGAAGAAGAGCTTCATCCGGAACCTGTTCTTCACCGGCTCGTTCATGTGGCGCCGCGGCTTCGGCCCGGCCGCCCTCTACTACGGGCACGCCCTGTGGGTGGTCGCGGCGCCGGTCATGGCGTTCCGGCACCTGCTGTGGGCCCCGCTGCACGGCGCGGCCTTCCTCACCCTGCTGTACATCTGCGGGGTGATCCTCAAGGGCTGTGTCTGGGGACTCGCCTTCAAGATCGACAACCCGGGTGACGGCCGCTGGCGGTACCGCCCGCTGATGAGCCTGCTGTCCGCGCTGATCCTGGCCTGGCTGCTGCCGTACTCCTTCGCCACCATCCGGCGCGGGGTGTGGGCGCGGGGGGCGAACTGATGAAGCGCCCGCCCCTCGTGCTGCGGCTCCTCGCCGCCCTGCTGACCTCCGCCGTGGTGTGCGGCGTGTACCTGATCGTGCTGACGAGAGGAAGCATCCTGCCGTGACCAGCGACGAGTTCTTCACGGCGCCGGCCACGACACGCCGCAAGCAGCGCCGCGGCCCGGGACACTACGCCGCCCGCGCCGGTCTGGTGCTGCTCGCGCTGGCGGTGCTCGCCCTGCCGTTCTACGCCGCGACCCAGTACTACCTGTACCAGAAGTACGTCAGCACCCAGGTGGACACCGCCTCGGCGCAGCTGACCGCCGCCGACACCGGCGGCTGGAACGCGCAGATCAAGAGTCTGCCCGCGACCTCGGCACCGGTCGTGCTGGCCTACCACGACATCGGCTACAACAAGAGCGACTACGTCGTCTCCCCGAAGGCCTTCGAGGCCCAGATGGCCGCCCTGGAGCAGGCCGGGTACCGCAGCCTGACCACCGACGAGTTCGTCGACTACCTCAAGGGCGGCCCGGCACCGCCGCGTTCGGTGTACATCACCTTCGACGACGGCCCCAACGGCCTGTGGGTGTACGGCGACCGGATCCTCGCCCGGCACCACATGCACGGCACCGTCTTCCTGATCACCGGCCGGGCCGACCAGCGCCCGTACTACCTGTCCTGGCAGGAGATCCGGCGCATGGCCGACTCCGGCCGCTGGGACTTCCAGGACCACACCCACGACCTGCACCGGCGGGGTGTCGTGGACGCCGCCGGGCACACCGCCTCCATGCTGGCCAACCGGCTGTGGCTCAAGGAGGAGAACCGGCTGGAGACACCGCAGGAGTACGAGGACCGGGTCACCGCCGACCTCAAGCGGTCCTTCGCGGACTTCGCCGGCAACGGGCTGCCCAGGCCGAAGGTGTTCGCCTTCCCGTTCTCGGAAGCGACCGAGAAGGTCAACCTCCCCATGCCGGGACTGACGCTGCAGCAGGTGATGAACCGCTACTTCGCGGCGACGCTGACCAACGACTCGCCCCGGCCGCTCACGGCCAGCCGACGTGCCGCCTCGGCGCGCGTGGTGCAGCGACTGGAAGTGGTCAACTCGAGTAGGCTGGACGGCCTGATGTCCGACATCGCCCACTGGACACAGGTGGCCCCCGCCGACAGTGCCCCGCTGTCGCACCCGGCGCAGTGGAAGCGCGACGACAGCACCGGCCAGACCGGTATCGGCGCGCTCACCGGCGACGCGCCCCGGCCCTCCGGCAGCGCACACTACGTGGCCGCGGACTACCGGGACATGAGCAGCGCCGACTGGACCGGCTACCAGGTCGACGCCACGGTCTCCGGCCTCGGTGACGGCACCAACCAGGGCGGCGTCCAGGTCCGGCACGGCAGCCTGGAACCGGTGGACGTCAGCGTCAGCCAGGGCTCCCTCGTGCTCTCCGTGAACGGCAAGCACGTGGGCGAGGCCAGGCTCATCGCGTCCACCTCCCACCGCCTGCGCGTGACGGTCAGGGGGCAGACCACCACCGTCCAGGTCGACGGCACGGCCACCCTGCACCACACCTCCCGCCTCGCCGCGGCCGACATCACCGGCGGCATCGGCATCCGGGTCGGCATCAACCGGACCGGAGCCGCCTGGCCGAAGTTCACGGCCCTGTCCGTCAAGGAGCTCGCCGGCGCCTTCGGCGGTTCCGGCGGCGCGCAGCAGAGCGTCGCCGGGGCCGACCTGATGAACCCCGCCGCCCAGTGGCTCAGTGCCCCCGGCGTCAAGGCGCCGTTCCACATCTCCCGCACCGCGATCGAGCCCACCGGCCGCACCCTCTCCGCGTACGGCGCCTACCAGCCGGAGCGGACCCAGGGCTGGACCGGCTACACCGTCACCGGCACCGTCCAGCGGCTGTCCGGCGCCGGGGTGAGCGGCGCGATCTGGGTGCGGGTGGGCAGTCCGCTGGCCATCAGCGTGCAGGTGGGCCGCGACCAGCTGCACGTCTACTCCGGCGACGCGGACAACCAGCGGCTCGTCGGAGCCAGGCCGCTCACCGCGGCGGACTCCCACCGGCTCTCGGTGACCGTGACCGGCGCCTCGACGGTCATCAGCGTGGACGGCTCCCCGCGCATGACCCTCATGGCCAGGTCGGAGACCGGAGGCGTGGCCTACTCCGCCTACCGGGACATGACCCGGCACTCCTGGCCCGCCGTCGCCGACCTCAAGGTGACCCCACGGGTGAGCTCGTGACGGACGGTCCGGACCCCGGTCGCCCCCGGGCGGCCGGCGGTCCGCGGGTTTCCCGGCGCGCCCTGCTGGCCGGCGCCCTCGCCGCCGGTGCCACGGCCGCCACGGCCGGGGCGGTCGCCGTGGTGCGCGGATCCGGGCGGCACGCGGTGGCCGCCTTCGCGCCGGAGTTCACCGGCGGAGGGCTGGTGACGAACGAGTACGCCTACCGGCACCCGCACGCCGCCGGCGCGCGCCGCTCGAAGGACTGGGTGGTCACCAGCGGTTCGCTGTTCGCCACACGCGGCGCGGGCTGGACCGGGGTGCCGGACACGGGCTTCACCGGCCCGGACTCCGCCGAGACCACCGACTCCGCCGTCTTCCGCCTGGTCACGAGGCGCCGGGATTTCGACGCGGTCGAGGTGACCACCCGGGTCCGGCTGAGGCCGCCCGTGACCACGCCCCGCACCCCCGCCCAGGACTGGGACGGCGGTCACCTCTGGCTGCGCTATCACAGCCCGCAGGAGCTGTACGCGCTCAGCTTCCGGCGCCGCGACGGCACCGTGGTGATCAAGCGCAAGGTCCCCGCCGCCGATGCCTCGGCCGTTGAGGGCGGCGACTACGCGACCCTGGCCGAGGCCCGCCACGCCGTCCCCTACGACAGCTGGCACCAGGTCACCGCGTCGGCCGTGAACCATCTCGGCGGGGTCCGGCTGGAGCTGGCGATCGACGGCACGACCGTGCTGAGGGCCGACGACCGCACCCCCGGCGGGCTGTGGACACCGGGCGGGGTGGGCATCCGGGCGGACAATTCGGAGCTGTTCTTCCGCGGCTTCCGCGCGAGCGGCGACGTGCGCTAGGCGCCCTCCTTCAGCACCTTCGTAATCAACTCCCGCTGTTCCCCGGTGAGTCGGGGATCGGCCGCGTACACCGTGCGGCCGTCCACCGTGATCTCGTACCGGAAGCCGTCCGGGACGCCGGCCGGCGGGGTGCCCTGGCCGGACGCGAGGACGCGTTCGGCCAGGGCGTGCCACGCGGGGGCGTCGGGCCGGGCCGAGGTGTCCACCTCGGCCCGGCGCTCGATGCCCGCGAACCCGCCCGTGCGCCTCACCTGAATCCGCATGGGCTCAGTGTCGCAGCATTACAGCGTCCGCACCCCGACCTGTTCCCACGCCTTCTGCACGGCCTGGAGCTCGTCCCCGGTGCCGTACCGTGCCCGCGCCGCCTTCACCGTCAGCGTGGCGAAGTCGGTGAACTGCGCGCCGCTCCTGAGGTCGCCGCCGGTGAGCACGTCGTACCAGATCTGTCCGGCCCGCTCCCAGGCGTTGCCGCCGATGGCCGTGGCGACCAGGTAGAAGGCGTGGTTGGGGATGCCCGAGTTGATGTGCACGCCACCGTTGTCGCGGCCGGTGCGGACGTAGTGGTCCATGGTCGCCGGCTGCGGGTCCTTGCCCAGGTTCGGGTCGTCGTACGCCGTGCCCGGGGCCTTCATCGAGCGCAGCGCGGTGCCGTGGACGTGCGGAGCGAGCAGGCCCGCGCCGATCAGCCAGTCGGCCTCGGCGGCGGTCTGGCCGAGGGTGTACTGCTTGATCAGCGAGCCGAAGACATCCGAGACCGACTCGTTGAGCGCGCCGGACTGGCCGAAGTACTCCAGGTTCGCGGTGTGCTGGGTGACGCCGTGGGTCAGCTCGTGGCCGATGACGTCGACGGGGATGGTGAAGTCGAGGAAGATCTCGCCGTCGCCGTCGCCGAACACCATCTGCTCGCCGTTCCAGAAGGCGTTGTCGTAGTTCTGGTCGTAGTGGACGGTGGCGTCCAGCGGCAGCCCGTTGTCGTCGATGGAGTGCCGGCCGTATGCCTTCAGATACAGCTCGAAGGTGGCGCCGAGGCCCGCGTAGGCGCGGTTGACGGTGGCGTCCGAGACCGGGTCGGAGCCCTCCGCGCGGATCTGCGTGCCGGGCAGGTCCTGGGTGTGGTGGGCGTCGTAGATCGTGCGGTGCGGCTGGTCGGCGGCGGTGCCCGCGGGCGCGGCGACGGAGGGCGCACCGATGACCGTGGTCAGGCGGCGCTTGGTGCGCTGGTAGGCGTCGTGCTCCAGGGACCGGCGGGCCGGGCCGGAGAGCGCGGGGTCCTCGGCCTGGGCGAGCCTGTCGAGGACGTGCGGCGGCACGATCGTGCAGAAGACGGGCTCGAAGCCCCCGTTGGTCGTCATGCCCCGCACCATCGCACTGCGTGACACTGATGTCACTACTGGCCACCATGATTGGTGAAAAACCGGGACAGGGGGCGCCACGCTCCGTGACAATGTGGTACGGCGCACTTTTTGTCCCTTTTGCCGCCCGGGTCCCGCATACTGAAACGCGTCCCCGAGTCCGGGGCGGCTCGGATAGGCTGCGACGCATCATGCGTTTCGGGCTGCTTCTTCTTAGCTGCCGCGGCGAGGGCCTGTAGTCACAAGGCCGACTCCCTCCCCGCGGAGCTCTGGCGTTGCGTCGTCGGCCGTCCACCCCGGACATCCGGATCCTGCGAACATCCGGACACCCTGAGGAGCCCACGCATCATGGCCAACCGCCAGCAGCCCAGTTCCATGCCGATCCACAAGTACGGCCGCTACGAACAGGTGGACATCCCGCACCGCACCTGGCCCGAGCAGCGGATCACCGCCGCCCCCCGCTGGCTCTCCACCGACCTGCGCGACGGCAACCAGGCCCTGATCGACCCCATGTCGCCCGAGCGCAAGCGCCGGATGTTCGACCAGCTGGTGAAGATGGGCTACAAGGAGATCGAGGTCGGCTTCCCCGCCTCCGGCCAGACCGACTTCGACTTCGTGCGCTCCATCATCGAGGAAGAGGGCGCGATCCCGGACGACGTCACGATCTCCGTACTGACCCAGGCCCGCGAGGACCTGATCGAGCGGACCGTGGAGTCCCTGAAGGGCGCCAAGCGGGCCACCGTCCACCTGTACAACGCGACGGCTCCCGTGTTCCGCCGGGTGGTCTTCCGCGGCTCCAAGGACGACATCAAGCAGATCGCGGTGGACGGCACCCGTCTCGTCATGGAGTACGCCGAGAAGCTGCTGGGCCCGGAGACCGAGTTCGGCTACCAGTACAGCCCGGAGATCTTCACCGACACCGAGCTGGACTTCGCGCTGGAGGTCTGCGAGGCGGTCATGGACGTCTGGCAGCCCGGTCCCGGCCGCGAGATCATCCTCAACCTGCCCGCCACCGTGGAGCGTTCGACCCCGTCCACGCACGCGGACCGCTTCGAGTGGATGCACCGCAACCTCTCCCGCCGCGAGCACGTCTGCCTGTCCGTCCACCCGCACAACGACCGCGGTACGGCGGTGGCGGCGGCCGAGCTGGCCCTGATGGCCGGCGCCGACCGCGTCGAGGGCTGCCTGTTCGGGCAGGGTGAGCGCACCGGCAACGTCGACCTGGTCACCCTGGGCATGAACCTGTTCTCCCAGGGCGTCGACCCGCAGATCGACTTCTCCGACATCGACGAGATCCGTCGTACGTGGGAGTACTGCAACCAGATGGAGGTCCACCCGCGCCACCCCTACGTGGGCGACCTGGTCTACACGTCCTTCTCCGGCTCCCACCAGGACGCCATCAAGAAGGGCTTCGACGCCATGGAGGCCGACGCGGCGGCCCGCGGGGTCACGGTCGACGACCTCGAGTGGGCGGTGCCGTACCTGCCGATCGACCCCAAGGACGTCGGCCGCTCCTACGAGGCCGTCATCCGGGTCAACTCCCAGTCCGGCAAGGGCGGTATCTCCTACGTCCTGAAGAACGACCACAAGCTGGACCTGCCGCGCCGGATGCAGATCGAGTTCTCCAAGCTCATCCAGGCCAAGACGGACGCCGAGGGCGGCGAGATCACGCCGAAGGAGATCTGGGCGGTCTTCCAGGACGAGTACCTGCCGAACCCGGACAACCCCTGGGGCCGCATCCAGGTCCGGACGGGCCAGTCGACGACGGACACCGACGGGGTCGACACCCTGACGGTCGAGGCGACGGTGGACGGCGAGGACACGGTCCTGACCGGTACCGGCAACGGTCCGATCTCGGCCTTCTTCGACGCCCTGGAGTCCATCGGCATCGACGTACGCCTGCTGGACTACCAGGAGCACACGATGAGCGAGGGCGCCTCCGCGCAGGCCGCCTCCTACATCGAATGCGCGATCGACGGCAAGGTCCTGTGGGGGATCGGCATCGACGCGAACACGACGCGTGCATCGCTGAAGGCGGTCGTCTCGGCCGTCAACCGCGCGGCCCGCTGACCGCGCTGACCGGGAGTTTCGGGGCCCCGGGGGGGGGGGGGGGGGGGGGGGGGGGGAGGGGGGGGGGTGGGGGGGGGGGGGGGGGGGGGGAAAAAAG